>JBAPPP010000095.1:0-5450 GCA_049280175.1 Rhodanobacter sp. | reverse complement strand
CACCGGACCCGGACATCACCGTGACAAAGACATGCCGCGTGCCATTGACCGGCAGGTAGGCAAACGAATCACCGTCGGTCGCATTGATGTACAGCACGCTGACGCGCTTATTGTCGTCACACTGATACGCCCTGACGTGCTTGTTGGCCACGACCACGTCCGGAAACGAGACGCTTTCGCTGCTGGCGGTGGCAAGCGCAGGGAGCAGACACATCACGGTGTACAGCAACGGAAGTTTTTTCATGGCTGCGACCTATCGAGTTGCGCGGGAGATCGGTACTCGGTCACGGTGGGTCATTGCCAGACCGCACATGCCACCGATCTGGAGACATCATGCCGCACATCGCCGTCGCCGTCTGTGGGTATTCGCGAGGCCGTTGTATGAGCTCTCGTCGAGCGGACACTCGCTCGCGGTCGTGCAAATAGTGACGCCGAATCGAACCGCTTTACTACGCAAAACTTTGAACACGCGGTTCAGCGGTGCAAGATTTCATTCACACGGAGCGCGTGGCCTCCACGGGTGACACGCGCGAGGCACGCAGCGCCGGCGCCAGCACGGCTGCCTGACCGAGCAGCAGCAACATCGCCGAACCAGCCACCACGTAAATCAATGATAGTCGCGTCATTTCAAATTGGGAGATCATCAACGCATTCATGCCGACCGCGAGCAGCGTACCGACGATCACTCCACCCAGGCTGATCAGCAGGTTCTCGGTAAGGAAGTAGTTAAGGATGTCGCTGCGCGTGGCACCCAGCGCGCGGCGGATCCCGATCTGCCTGCGTCGCTGGCCCACCCAGAAGCTGGTCAGCCCGACAACGCCAGCGGCCGTGACGGCCAGGAGCACGATGCAGATCATGCCCATGAGGATCGCCACGCCGCTGTCGGTCTTGTACGCGGCGGAGCGTATCCCGGCGAATGACTGTACCCCCGGTGTTCGGATCGATGGAGCGCATGCGGTTGGCCGCGAACAGCGCCGCCGGTGCGACGCGGGCTACGTCATCCAGCTGGCCCGGCCGCACACGAATAATATAGATGGAGGTGCCGTACAGCAGCCGGTACGGCACCAGCGTGGAACGTTCGACCCAGTCGTTGGCAAAGCTGCCGGCGAAGGTCTGCAGTCGCTCGACGACACCAATGATGGTGTTTGGCGCGGCGTTGCCGATGCATATGCTTTTGCTCACCGCGTGCCCACCAGGAAACAATTTTTCCGCGAGCGACAGGCGGCATCCAAAAAATGCAAAAAATTTACGCAGCGTGGGCCGCCTGCATATAGCGCCTTTACATCAACGCGTGACAACATGCTGCGCTCGCTGCGCGCTTATGCGCGGGCGTGCCATGGCGGCCATCGCGATTGTCCATCGGCTCGATGTGGTCGCCAGATCATTCGGCGATGAACTTCTGGATACTCTGCGGCCCTCGACTCACGCAGCGGGCAGCGACGAAGGCTGCAGCGCGGAAGCGTGGCCTCGCACGAGCTGATTCCCTCGATTTGCTGGCCCGCCGTACGTGTCACCGCATCCACGGAAGCAAGTCATGAGCAAGCACTCCACACGGGCCGGCGCCGCCAAGGCTGCGAACAAGGACGCAGCAGGTCCGTTGCGCGTTGCTGTCGCGCTGGAAGCGTTCCGCGCCAACGAAGCACTACTCGCGTCGCTGGATTGCACCATCGGCGGTCTCGACGAGCCACAGATTTCCGAGCGGCTGGATCGCGATGGTTTCAACGAGGTATCGCACGAGAAGCCGCCGCACTGGTTGCTGCAGTTGCTGTACGCGTTCAAGAGCCCGTTCATTGTCGTGTTGCTGGTGTTGGCCGGTGTGCAGCTAGCCACGGATCCCACGAATCTGACGGGCCCAACCATCATCTCGGTGATGGTGGCGATCAGCGTGCTGCTCAGCTTCAGCCAGGAATACCGTTCGTCGAAGGCTGCGGAAAAGTTGAAGGCGATGGTGCGCAACACGGCCACGGTGACGCGTCGCGCCTCGGACGGCCATAGCGAGCGCATCGACGTGCCGGTCGGTGAACTCGTCGCCGGCGACATCGTGCATCTGGCCGCGGGCGACATGGTGCCAGCCGACTTGCGCCTGCTGAGTGCAAAAGATCTGTTCATCAGCCAGGCCATACTCACGGGTGAGTCGCTGCCGGTAGAAAAGTCGGCGCTGCTGAGCGGAGCGCTTCCGGAAGCGACGGAGCAGACCGCAGTCGACAGTCCCCTGGATCTCGCTACGGTCTGCTACATGGGTACCAACGTGGTCAGCGGCACGGCGGTGGCGGTGGTCGTGGCTGCGGGACCGCGCAGTTATCTGGGTTCGCTGGCGCGTACCGTTGTCGGCCAACGTGTGCCGACCAGCTTCGATCGTGGCGTCAAGAGCGTCAGCTGGCTGTTGATCCGCTTCATGGCGGTCATGGTGCCGATCGTTTTCATCATCAACGGTCTGGACAAGCACAATTGGGCACAGGCGTTTCTGTTTGCATTGTCTGTCGCGGTTGGCCTGACTCCGGAAATGCTACCGCTGATCGTCACCGCGAATCTCGCCAAGGGCGCGATCGCCATGTCGCGCCGCAAAGTGGTGGTGAAGCGCCTGAACGCGATCCAGAACTTTGGCGCGATGGACGTGCTGTGCACTGACAAGACCGGCACGCTGACGCTCGACAGAATCGTCCTGGAGCGCCATCTCGATCTGGATGGCGAGGAGTCGGAAGAGGCGCTGGAATACGGCTACCTCAACAGCCGTTTCCAGACCGGATTGAAGAATCTGCTGGACAAGGCCGTGCTTTCGCATCGGGACCTCGAGCCAGCCGCTGCGCATTACAGCATCGTCGACGAGATCCCGTTCGACTTCCAGCGCCGCCGCATGTCGGTTGTGGTCGGCGATGGCGACGGCCAGGAGCTATTGGTGTGCAAGGGCGCCGTCGAGGAAATGCTTTCGATCTGTGCGTATGCGAAGGCGGCCGACGGGATCCTGCCGATGACCGACGAGAAGCGCGCCCAGATCAAGGCGATGACCCATCATCTCAACGAGGATGGCTTGCGCGTGCTGGTAGTGGCGATCAAGCGTCAGCCACCGACGAATCGCGCCTACAGCGTTGCCGACGAAAGCGGACTGATCGCCGTGGGCTGTCTGGCGTTCCTTGATCCACCGAAGGACTCGGCGGCCACTGCCATCGCGGCGCTCCATCATCATGGCGTCGCAGTGAAAGTGATCACCGGCGACAACGAAGCGGTGACGCGCAAGATCTGCCGCGAAGTGGGACTGGATGTGCAGCACTCGACACAGGGTGGGCACGTCGAGTCGCTGAACGATATCGAGCTGGATGCGCTGGTTGCACGAACGACGGTGTTTGCCAAGATGTCGCCGCTGCAGAAGGCGCGCGTGGTGAAGTCGTTGCAGCGCCAGGGTCACACGGTGGGCTTTCTTGGCGATGGCATCAATGACGCCCCGGCATTGCGCGAAGCGGACGTAGGCATCTCGGTGGACACTGCCACGGATATCGCCAAGGAGTCGGCCGACATCATCCTGCTCGAAAAGAACTTGATGGTGCTGGAAGAAGGCGTGATCGAAGGCCGCATCACCTTCGGCAACATCATCAAGTACATCAAGATGACCGCCAGTTCAAACTTCGGCAACATGTTCTCGGTGTTGATAGCAAGCGCGTTCCTGCCATTCCTGCCGATGTTGCCGTTGCAGCTACTGGTGCTGGACTTGCTCTACCACACCTCGCAGTTGTCGATCCCTTTCGATCGGATGGACGAGGAATATCTGCGCAAGCCACGCAAGTGGGACGCCAGCGACATCGGGCGCTTCATGGTGTGGATCGGTCCGGTCAGCTCGATCTTCGACATCGCCACGTTCTTGCTGCTGTGGCACTACTTCGGTGCGAACAACGCCGGCCATCAGTCGTTCTTCCAGTCCGGCTGGTTCGTCGAAAGCCTGCTGACGCAAACCCTGATCGTGCACATGATCCGCACCCGCAAGATTCCGTTCCTGCAGAGCACGGCAGCTGCGCCGGTATTGGCGTTGACTGCGGCGGCCATGCTCGTCGGTATCGTGTTGCCATTCACGACGTTGGGCGCGAAGTTCGGCATGGTCGCGCTACCGCCGGTGTACTTCGCCTGGGTTGCGCTGACCTTGTTCACGTACTGCGGACTGACCCAGCTGGTGAAACTGATCTATATCCGTCGTTACGGACGTTGGCTCTGATTGGAACTCGTCTCTCGCCCAGAGACGTCCGGCCTACGGCTTGCCCCGCCTGGATCAAGGCGGGGCCATCGCGTCCTCGTCTGCTGTTCGCGCAGTGTGCAGTCCTGGCAGCAGCATAGATCAGGGCTAGGCTTCACGCCAAAGTCGTGCTGGCACGCTAGCTGCGTTAGTGGCGGGACATTGAGCAACATGGCAAAGTGAATCACGACAGGGGTGCACGAGAAGGGGGATGCCGTGGCAGTTTCTGCATTGAAGGGGCCGAAGCCTCGTTCGGTTTTCGAGGTGAAGCGGGTAGTCGGGTACGGGCGCCAACCCTGCTCGGCGCGGACGAGAAACACATTCGTTCGGTGCGGGATCACGGCGCTCCTTTGGCTCGCACTGTCCCCAGTCGCATCCGCCGCACAAGCCCAAACGGCGATCTCCGAAATTGCGCAGCAATTCGACAACCATCCGCTGATCATGATTGGCGAACTGCATCGCAGCACGGAGATACACGCTTTCCTGCAGCAGATGCTTCGCGATCCCGCGTTTATCTGCAAAGCGGACGACATCGTTGTCGAATTTGGGAATTCGCGCCTGCAGGCTCTGGCGGACACCTATGTTTCAGGTGGCAACGTCACGCAAACCCAGCTGCAAAGCATGTGGCGAGAAACGGCGGTGCCGCTTACGTGGAATTCGCCTCTCTATCAACAATTCTACGAAACCGTACGCGACATCAATCAAAAGCACCTCTGCACGCACTCCATTCGAGTGGTGCTTGGGGATCCGCCGCTGGATTGGTCGAAAATCAAGACCGTAAAAGACTACGCACAGGTTACCGACCGCGATGGCAGTTATGCCGATGTCGTCGAGCGGGAGGTTCTCTCCAAACATCATCGTGCGCTGTTGGTGGCCGGAGAGCTGCATGCAATGAAACAGCTACCCAAAGACTATCAAAGCGAGCCCGCGGAGCCGACCGTCGCTCAGCTCATCGAGCGCAAGCACCCCGGCGCGCTGTTCAGTATTGTGTCCGTGCCTTTACCGAATGCCGCAAAAGCTTTGAAGCTGGGGCCAGCCCCAAGTTTCAGTGTTGTGCGGGGTAGCGCGCTGGAACATGCGGACTTTCAGTTAACCGACTACGACTCCACGATGACGATGGTTTCCGTCAACGGAAAGCAGGTCTGGAAACTGGAACCCGCCAAGCATTGGCCGCCGATGGGCAACGTCGTCGATGGTCTTCTGTATGTCGGTGGCAATCACAGCTTGTATC
>JBAPPP010000094.1:0-32398 GCA_049280175.1 Rhodanobacter sp. | reverse complement strand
GCTCCGACCCGACCAAACAATCAACGCCGTATGCCCAGCCACTTACGCTCGCGGGCAACGCGACCTTGCGCGCCGCGACGTTTGCAGCGGACGGCTTCGAACTCGCCGCGCCACGCACGCAGGTGCTGGATGAAACAACGTTGCTGAGCCGCGAAAGCAGCGCGCTTGCAACGTGCTCCAGTCAGCCGAGCTCTCGCTTGGATGGCAGCAAGCAGGCGCAGGGACCGAGCCCGGTCCACTCGATAGATATCGGCAATTCGTGCTGGCTATGGCCGCAGGCGCCAGTGGGTGGCATCAAGCATGTCGAGATAACTGTCGAGCGCATGACATGGCGCTTCGGCGATGAGGCTGCGGACGCTGTGGTGCGCCACAAGTCCAGCGCGGCCGGCGAGTTCGAGATCCATGCCGATTCCTGCACAGGACCGTTGATTGCCAGCTTGCCGCTGGAGAGCGCGGCGCAGGCAAAAGGGCAAACCCATCTTGAGGCAAAAGTCGCGATGCCGGCGGGGGCCGGCGTTCGCAACCTGTGCGTCTTTGCTACCGGCGATCCACGCGATGGCCAGTGGGCGTTGGCGCGAATGGCATTTTCAAAATAAGCGGTAAGCGGGGCGTGCGTCCCGCGCAGTAGTACTGAGTGAGTTGGGGACATCGAGAGATTGCATCACGACGGCGTGCGAACCCGCAGGCACCGCCGGGCTACACGCGTTCTGGAATACCACGGAGCACCTGAGGTTCGACAGGCCACACCAACGAGGTTAAAAGCCCATGTCCACCGTACTTCGCAAACATCCATTGTCATTTGCCATTACCGTGTCGCTGTTCGCCTTCGTGTCGACGACGAGTGCAGCGTCGACATTCGCCTATGACCAGGCGGACGGCCAAGTCACGCAGGCCAACACAGCGCAAACCGCGCCGGCCTCTGCTCCAGCTCCGACGTCGCCCGACGCCAAGAAAGACGACACCAAGGCCAACGGCAACGACGTGAAGAAAAACGCGGTCACGTTATCGACCGTGTCGGTCTCCGGCGTGCGTGCGTCGCAGATACGCGCCATCGACCTGAAACGTGATGCTGCAAACATTCAGGACAGCATCACGGCGGAAAACATCGGCGCGCTGCCCGATACCACGATCACCGACTCCTTGCAGCGCGTCACTGGCGTGCAGATCAATCGCGACGCCGGCGTAGGTACCTCAGTGGACGTGCGCGGCCTACCCCAGGTCGGCACCATGTTGAACGGCGAAGTGTTCATCACGGCGGACCAGATCGACTCGCAGCAACCTGATTTCACCATGTTGCCGTCCACCCTGTTCCGCGGCGTGGACGTGGTCAAATCGTCCACCGCCAACGAGACCGACGGCGGCATCAGCGGCGCCATCGACCTGCATACCTACCGCCCCTGGGATCTCCCCAGCGGATTTACCTACAGCTATTCCGCCAATGGGGAGCGCGGCAGCACCACCAGCCATCTAGGCCCTGAGGCCAACGGCCTCATCTCGTTCAACGACAATGGCCACTGGGGCTTGCTGGTAGCTGCCGATTTCTCCAACACCACGCGGATGAACGCAACCGAGGGTCTCGACCAGTACGGTGTCGTGCTGAATGGCGAGAACGCAGCCAGTGCGGGCGGCTACAACGGCTTCCTGACCCCGTGGAACGGCGCACCGATCCCGTCGAAGATCGTTCAGAACGCCGACGGCAGCGTGGACGTCAATGGCGACGGCAAGTCCAACGGCGTCTTCATGGGCAGCCAGGACATCGGCCTCAATGACATCATCACCCAGCGGAAACGCAAGTCCGCTAATGCCTCATTCCAGATGGATCTAGGCAGTGGCTTGAGCCTGACCAGCGACTACTTTTATTCGCAACAGCGCGAGTACGACACGAACTACGGCATCCAGTTCAACTCCACCAACTGGCAGGGCGCCACCTACGTGCCGCTGCAATCGCGCAATACCGGAAGCCCCGCCCTCGGCTCCTACGGCACGCCAGAGCCAGGCTGGGAGGGCTCGCAGATATACACCACGCAGGTGTACGAAAAATGGCCGGGCGACGTGGAGTCGTACTCGCAGATCATCCAAAAAAGCTCCGTTGCGAAGAACTTCAACCTGCAGTTGGATTACGACGACGGCGGCCCTTTCACGGGAAGCGTGCGTGGCATCCATGACACGGCGTCCCAGTCGAACCAGGAAACCGACGTCAACATTTCCGACTCCGACGGCGCCCTGTGGCCCAACGTGCTGATGCCCGGCGTACCCGACGACGCCGTGCCGCCCGGCACCTTCGTCTACCCGGCGCAATTGGGCGGCAACCGCGT
Source organism: Rhodanobacter sp. (assembly GCA_049280175.1). Classification (GTDB taxonomy): domain Bacteria; phylum Pseudomonadota; class Gammaproteobacteria; order Xanthomonadales; family Rhodanobacteraceae; genus Rhodanobacter. Next base: position 30,083 of record JBAPPP010000094.1, on the reverse strand, counting down.
GTTCAACGCCAACGGCGTTCCGCAGAACACGGTTCCGATCATCGCGAACTTCGGTGGCCGCTATATCACGGTCACCATGCCTGCCTCGCTGGCTGCGGATTTCGCGAACCCCAACGCATGGACGATGAAGACGCTGGAATCCTCCGGCGACTACGATCGCCAGGTGGAGCTGAACGCATTGCGTTTCGACGGGAAATACGTTTTCGACGACGGCTTCAAGCTTGAGTTCGGCCTGCGCAACAGCATCCGTAATGCCAGCAACTATGGCTGGACACTGGAAACACCGGTCTACGCAGGCATGGGTGCAAGTGACCCGAGTGGATGCCTTGTGCGCTATGTCGGTGCCGACGTGGTCCTGGATAGCGGCTCGTGCACCGCGGGCAACGCGCAGGGCTACTACCGCGCAGGGCCACTGTCCGCGCTGCCGATGCCTAGTACGGCGGCGCCGCTATCGAACAACTTCCAGCAGTACAACAACCTGCTTGGCTCGGGCATCAACTTCTGGGCGATCAATCCGAACGCGATGATCAATCCCATCGACTACTGGAAATCGCTCTACCCCGATACCGTCGAGGTGGCCGAGCCGGGAACGACCTGGGGTGTACAGCTGAAGGAGCTGTCAGGCTTTCTGCAAGGTGACTTCATGGGCACCCTCGGCAACATGCCGTACAGCGGCAACGTGGGCGTGCGCTTGATCCACACCAATCTAAACGTTACCCAATACTTGAGTGGCGCCCCGGGTGCTTACGGCGACGAACCCGAAGGGACCGGTACTTCCGACACCAAGCGCAGCTATCAGGACGTGTTGCCGTCGGCCAACTTCTCGATAGATCTGACCGACGACCTGAAGTTCCGGCTGGCCTATTCCAAGAACATGATGCCGCTGGACCTCAGCACCTGGGGCGGCGGCTTGCAGTTGAACTACTCGCTGGCGGAGACGCCGCAGGGGCCAATCTTCCGCGTCGCGGATGGCACATCGACAGGCAACCCGAACCTCAATCCGTGGCGCTCGACCAACTATGGGGCATCGCTGGAGTACTACATCAACCCCACCAGCATGCTCAGCCTCGCGCTGTTCCGCATCAACGTGGACAGCTTCATCAAAAACGGTAGCGTGACCAACTGCACCCTGCCGGACGAGGACGGCGTGGTTCGCGATCACTGCATCGTGATCACCCAACCCGTGCAGGGCACCGGCAACAGCATTCAGGGCGCGGAGTTCGATTACCGCCAGGGCTTCACTTTCCTGCCTGGCATCCTGTCCAAGACAGGTATGGAAGTGAACGCCACCTATGCACCCAGCAACTCGGGTGAAAAGGATTTGGCGGGCAACAAGATCCCCTTCCAGGACAACTCCACCAAGTCCGGCAACTTCATCCTGTGGTATCAGGATGATCACTTCCAGGCCCGCCTCGCGTACAACTACCGTTCGCAGCGAGCGGTGATGGACAGCGTGGGCGGCATCACGGGCCTGGAGATGTACGAAGCGCCGCAGAAGTACCTCGATGCGTCGGTCTCGTACAAGTTCAACAAATACGCCGAAGTGTTCCTGGACGGCACCAACCTCACCAACGAGTACCAGCGTTACTACCTCGTGTGGCCCGACCAGCCAGCACACTCGACGTTCTCCGAGCGCATGTTCATGCTCGGCGTACGAGGCCAGTGGTAACCGGAGCGTCTCCCCTCGCCGCTCCGGGCTTGAGGGGTGGCTCCATTACCGCACTCGCGGGAATGGAGCCACCGCGGCGCGGGCTGAGTCGGGCGCCATAAGATCGTTCTTCGGGGAAGCTTCATCGCGCCCGTTCGCAATCCACCACGACAAGGCAAGCATGCAAGACTCCAGCGCGCCACAGCCCGTTCGCGACAACGCCTTCCATCGTTCCATCGGCGTGTTCTCGGGAACCGCGATCAACATGACCCAGATGTGCGGCATCGGGCCGTTCATCACCATCCCGATCATGGTCGCCACGATGGGTGGCCCGCAGGCGGTCGTCGGCTGGATCGTCGGCGCCATCCTGGCGATGGCGGACGGCCTGGTGTGGGCCGAACTCGGAGCGGCCATGCCGGGCTCTGGGGGGACCTATGTCTACCTGCGCGAAGCGTTCCAGTATCGCAGCGGCAAACTGATGCCGTTCCTTTTCATCTGGACGATGCTGCTGGCGATTCCCCTGCTGATGTCCACCGGCATCATCGGCATGGCGGAGTATCTGGGATTCTTCTTCCCCAACCTGGGCTGGTGGCCGGTGCATCTCGTCAGCCTGGCAGCAACCGCCATCGTCACATGGCTGCTGTACCGCCGCATCGAATCGATTCGCGCGATTACGATTGCGTTGTGGGTCATCATGCTGGTCTCCGTCGTCGGCGTGACGGCGGCAGGCTTCTCACATTTCAATGCGGGCTTCGCCTTTACCTACCCGGCCGGCGCATTTGGCGGCCACTTCTTCGTGGGGCTTGGCGCCGGGCTGATCATCGGCATTTACGATTATCTCGGCTACAACACCACCGCCTACATCGGCGACGAGTTGCGCAACCCGGGCCGCACGATGCCCCGCTCCATCATCATCTCGGTGATCGCGATGATGTTTATCTACCTGCTTCTCAACATCAGCGTGCTTGGCGTGGCGCCGTGGCAGGAAATCGCCAAGTCCACGTCGGTGGCTTCGCTGGTGGTAGAGCGTAGCTGGGGGCATTTCGCTGCCGCCATCATGACTGTCCTCATCATCGTGACCGCGTTCGCCTCGGTGTTCACCGGCTTGCTTGGCGGCTCACGCGTACCCTTTCAGGCCGCGCAGGACAAGGTGTTCCTGTCCGTGTTTGGACGCCTGCACGCGAAGCACGGCTTCCCGCATGTGGCGTTGCTTACGATGGGCGTGGTGACGGCCATCGGCACGTTTTTCGACCTTACCGAAGTCATCAATATGCTGCTGGCCGCGACGATCATCGTGCAGTCCATCGCGCAGATCGCCGCGTTGATCGTGCTGCGCAAGCGCCAGCCGAATCTTGAGCGCCCGTACAAGCAATGGCTTTATCCGGTGCCATGCGTGATCGCGCTGCTGGGTTGGATCTATGTTTACGTGTCTGCCTCGACGGTGTCGCTGATCCTGTCCGGCCTATGGATCGTCGCTGGCCTTGTTGTGTTTGCAGTTTGGGCCAAGCTCAACCAGTCCTGGCCGTTCGCGCCCGTTGAAATATGCGAAACCTATCTTGGGGAACAGTGACGCCATGCAAACTCCAGTCAGGCACGCGCTTTGGACAATGGTCGCGATGGCGGTATCGGCCGCGCCGGCCGCATACGCCCAAACGACCTATGCCCCAACTCAGATAACTGTCGATGCCGGCTCCACGACCGCCATCGATCATTGGGAAATTCAAGACAGCGCGAAGGCACAGCAAAGTGCCGCCGACATCTCCTCGACGGGCTTCTCCACCGAAGGCTGGTATCCGGTGAGTGGGCGAGCGACCGTCATGGCCGGACTGCTGGAGAACAATGCGTTTAAGGACAGCACCTTCAAAAACGACGTGTTCTATAGCGACAACCTGCGTGCGGTGCAGGTGCCGGACTCCAGCGGCAACCTCTTCGTGACACCCTGGTGGTATCGCGCCGAATTAAAGCTGCCGAAGGATCTGGCAGGACGGCATACGCTGCTGCGCACCAACGGCATCATCGCGAGCGCCGACGTGTGGATAAACGGGCATCTGGTCGCCGACCACGCCGACGTCGCCGGAGCCTATCCCGTGCACGGGTTCGACGTGACGCGCTGGGTCCATACGGGCGCAAACATCCTCGCCATGCGCGTGCATCCGGCTGACCCAAGAATGAGCCTGTCGATGGGCTGGGTGGACTGGAATCCCACGCCCCCGGACAACAACATGGGACCATGGCGCGGCGTGGACATCATGCAGACCGGACCGGTCGAGTTGAGCTTTCCACAGGTTCTTTCGACGCTGTCGCTGCCCGATCTCGCGCGCGCCACCCTGGCCGTGAAGGTGGAGGCGAAGAACCTCGATACGGTGGCCCACGATGCGACGATCACCGGCACCGTAGCCGGCATTCCGATACAACAAACTGTCCATCTCGCACCCGGCGAAACGCAGGTCGTTTCGCTTTCCCCCAGCACAACCCCGGGCCTCGCACTGGATCACCCGAAAATCTGGTGGCCAGTCGGCATGGGAGAACATCCGCTGTACTCGCTCGAGATGAGCGCTGCGGTTGATGGCACAACATCCGACCGGGCCACGGCGACGTTCGGCGTACGCAGCGTCAGCTCGAGCCTGACCAGGCAGGGTTATCGCCAGTTCTTCATCAACGGCAAACCGCTGCTGATCCGCGGCGGAGGTTGGGCGCCGGACATGTTCCTGCGTGACGACCCCGCTCGCATGGAGGCCGAGTTCAGCTATGTCATTAACCTCGGCCTCAACACCATCCGCAGCGAAGGCAAGCTGGAGAACCAGCGCTTCTACGACCTCGCCGACCGCAACGGCATTCTGATACTGGCTGGCTGGGAGTGCTGCGACAAATGGGAGTCGGCCGCCAAGACCGGAGGCGCGCCTTGGGATGCTGCCGACATGAAAGTGGCCGAAGACTCCATGGCCAGCGAAGCGCGTCTGCTGCGCAACCATCCTTCCGTGATCGGCTTCCTGATCGGCAGCGACAACCCACCTCCGCCGCCCATCGCGAAGATGTACGTCGACGCGTTGCATGCCGCTGACTGGTCGTTGCCGATCATCTCGGCGGCCGTCCCCAAGGGCACCGCCGAAGCAGGCCCTTCCGGCCTGAAAATGGACGGCCCCTACGACTGGATACCGCCGTCCTATTGGTATGCCGACAAGCTGGGTGGTGCGTTCGGCTTCGACTCGGAGGTCAGCGCAGGCGCGGATATTCCGCGCTTGGAGGATGTGCAGCGGATGCTGTCGCCACAGGAGCAGGAAGCACTGTGGAAGTACCCGGAGGCGAGGCAATACCACGCGTCCGCTGACTGGTCGACATTCGCCGTACTGACGCCGTTCGACAAAGCGCTGGCCCAACGCTACGGCGCACCGACGAGTCTTGCCGATTATGTCGCCAAGGCCCAGCTCGACAACTACGACAACGTCCGCGCGCAGTTCGAGGCATTCAACGCACGCATGGATGCCGCCAAGCCAGCAACTGGCGTGATCTACTGGATGCTCAACAACGCGTGGCCCTCGTTGCACTGGCATCTGTACGACTACTACATGAATCCCGCCGGCGCGTATTTCGGTGCCAAGAAAGCGAACGAGCTGGTGCACATCCAGTATTCGTACGACTCGAAAGGTATCGTGCTGGTGAATCACGCGCTTGACGATGTCCATGGCCTGCAAGCGAATGTCCGTGTGCGCGATCTGGACGGTAGCGTGCGCTTCGAGAAGCGACTGCAGAACATCGACCTCGCGGGCAACCACACGCAGCAAGTGGCCACACTGCCGGCCATCGCCGGCTTGTCCTCCGCGTACTTCATCGAACTCGACCTCGACTCTTCCGATGCCAAGCCGGTCAGCCGCAACGTCTACTGGCTGTCCACTCGAGCGGACGTGCTCGACTGGGCGAATTCGAACTGGTACCTCACCCCGCTGAAGCAATACGCCGACCTGACCGCCCTGCAGTCCTTGCCGGCCGCGACGAGCGAGGTTCGGGCAACGACGCAGCACGAAGGAAATGATGACGTCACCACGGTCACGTTGTCGGTGCCAGCATCGTCCAGGGCTGTGGCGCTGCTCCAGCACGTGTCGATCAGGCGTGGCGCGCGCGGTAACCTTGCGCTGCCGATACGGTGGAATGACAATGACGTCACGCTCTGGCCCGGTGAGTCGATGGTCTTGACCGCGCGATACGAATCGCAGGGAACGGCCGACCCTGTGGTCGAAGTGAGTGGGTGGAACGTTCCAGCCCAAAGCGTTCCGGCTCCCGCCGCGCAGGGAACAGATCATTGAAGACGCAAAGGCTTCCATGTCACGCGTGACCATCAACGATGTCGCCCGTGCATCGGACACCTCGAAGAAGACCGTATCGCGCGTGCTGAACAACGAGCCGAACGTGCGCGACTCGGTGCGTGAGCGCGTGCTTTTGGCTGTCGCGGATCTCAACTACCGGCCGCTCACTTCGGCGCGTAGTTTGGCGACGAACCGGTCCTTCATGATCGGCCTGCTCTACGACAATCTCTCGCCGAGCTACATCATGGAGGTCCAGGCAGGCGTGCTGGAAGCATGCGAAGCCCAGCAATACAGCATGATGGTGCAGCCCCTGGTCTCGACGGCGCCGGACTTCGTCGAGCGCGTCGAAGGCATCCTCTCGCGGCACCAGCCCGATGGTCTGATCCTTACGCCTCCCATCACCGACCATCCGGAACTGCTCAAGTACCTGCGCAAGAGCGACCTTCCGTTTGCCTCAATCGCCCCACGCCAACCCGAAGGCTGCATCGGCGTGATGCTGCGTGAGCGCGAAGCCGCCGCGGCGATGGTGGAGCACCTTGTATCGCTGGGCCACCGCCGCATCGCCCACATTCTTGGCGACCCCGAGCACGGCGCAGGCATCTGGCGCCTCGCCGGTTATCGCGACGGCTTGCAGCGCGCGGGGTTGAAGGAAGACCCTGCGTACATGGTGCAGGGCCGTTTTTCCTTCCAGTCCGGCGTGGCCGCAGCGCGCCAGTTGCTCGCGCTAAAGCAACGGCCAACCGCCATTTTCGCGGCCGATGACGACATGGCCGTCGGCGCGATCTGGGCAGCTGCGGAAGCTGGGGTGTCGGTACCCGGCGACATTTCCATCTGCGGTTTCGACGACACCATGATCGCGACGCAGGTGTGGCCATTGCTGACCACCGTCCACCAGCCCGTGCGCGAAATGGGCAAGCGCGCCACCGAGGAGCTACTGCTTCGCGTGCTGGGCAAGGGAGAAGCCCGCATGGTCGAAGTCGGCTACGAAATGCGCATGCGCGCATCGACGGCACCCGCGCCCTGAATCGGGCACTATCTTGCAGTCCATGCCACCGATCGAGAGGAGCATCCACATGCCAGACGCCAGCAACCCGCCACGGAAATTCCATTTCATTTCCGGGCTGCCGCGCGCCGGCACCACACTGCTGGCCGCCATCCTCAACCAGAATCCGCGCTTCCGGGCAGGCATGACCAGCCCGCTGGCAGACATCATGGGCGTGGTGATCGCGGAAGCAAGCAGCAAGAACGATTTTTCGTTCGATGTCTCCGACGAGCAGCGCGTTGCGCTGTTGCGCGGGTTGGTCGAGAACTTCTACTCGGCTCAGCCTGGCGCCGACGTGATGTTCGACACCAGTCGGCTGTGGTGCAGCCGGATGCAGTTGCTCAACGCGCTGTTCCCTGGGGTGAAGGTCATCGCGTGCGTGCGCCAGTTGGCATGGGTGCTGGACAGCATGGAGCGATTGGTGCAAAGGCAACCGGTCAGCGTCAGCAAGGTGTTCCGCTTCGACACCAACACCACGGTGTACTCGCGCATTGAGGCGTTGACTGATCCACGGGGCATGGTGGGCTTTGCCTACCAGGCCACCAAGGAAGCATTTTACGGCCAACATGCACAAGACCACCTGCTGATGCTGACCTACGAAACCTTGGTGAGCGATCCGGCCGCGGCCATTCGCGCGGTCTACCAATTCCTCGACGAACCTTCGTTCGAGCACGACTTCGACCATATCGAATACAAGGCGGACGAGTTCGATGCCCGCGTTGGCATGCCCGGTCTGCATTCCGTTCGGCCGAAGGTAGAGTCGATCGAACGCCAGCCTATCCTGCCACGCGAAATCTTCGGACGCTTCGCGAACGAAGCGTTCTGGATGGACCCCAAGAACAACGTCAACCAGGTGCGCATCGTGTAATGGCTTGTCACTGTAAATACTTTCATTCTGCGACCGATTTAATCGGCCTACGGCACTATCGATAGGTGACCAGGTCCCTGGTATCGGCACCTTCGAGATGCGGCCAACCGTTATAGCTGACCAAGCTTTTGCGATGAGGCCCGATCGAGACGCGGCAGGTCGAGGTGTTGACCAACGGCCAGCTCAGCGTGAACGCATCGGCGATCGGCGCCCCGACCAGGGCATTGACGATGACCGCGATCGGACCGCCCGAGGTAAACGCCCAGATGGTGCGCGCTTCCTGCGCAGCCAGCGCTTGCACGCCCTCCATCACGGCACCGCGAAAGGCTGTCCAGCTTCGCGAATACTCCTGATCGAACCGGTTACTGGTCCAGCGAGCGACGGCCTCGGAAAACATGCGTTGAAACGCGCGATGTGGATTTTCAAGCCGCGCCAGCTCGGCCAGCAGCGCATCGTGCGAAGCCAGATCCGGGCGATGGCGCGCCAGCACCTCTTCGTGGTCGAACTCGTCGAGCCCGGCTATCGTGATACGTGGTGCAGCGACACCGGCTGCCTCGACGCAAAGATCGGCCGTGTGTGCATGCCGACGCCGTGGTCCCACGACCACGAGATCGGGCGCCGTGCCGCTCTGCTTCAGCCATCGGCCCAAACGGCGCGACTGCTCTTCGCCCAGCGGCGACAGTTGATCGTAATCGGCGGTGCCGAAGCTGGCCTGGCCATGACGGATAAGCAGCACATTCGCCATGCTCAGAGGCTCGATGCAGCGATGAGCTTGCGGCAGCGCTGGCCCATATAGGCAACGGCCTGGCCGAAGCCGGCAAACTGTGGGTTGGTGGTCTGGCCCAGCACGAAGCGGCGATAGATCTGCTGGATGATGACCATGACGCGGAACAGGCCGAATACTTCGTAATACTCGAAGTTGTCCACGTTCCAGCCGGTACGCTCGCCGTAGTACTCCACCAGTTCGCGCCGCGTGAGCATGCCCGGCGCGTTGGTGGGCTGGCGACGGAAAGACTGGAACACCGGATCATCGTCAGCCTGTATCCAGTAGCCCAGAGAACCGCCCAGATCCATCAGCGGATCACCCAGCGTGCTCAGCTCCCAGTCCAGCACGCCGACGATATCCAGCGGATGTTCGGGGTCGAGCACGACGTTGTCGAAGCGGTAGTCGTTGTGGATGACGCAGATGGCGGTTTCGCGCATGGGCTGCTTTTCGGCGAGCCAGCCGAGCACGTCTTCGCAGAGGTCGGTGTCGTCGTTCAGGGCCTTGCGCCAGCGGTCGCTCCAGCCGCTGATCTGCCGCGCGATGTAGCCCTCGCCCTTCCCCTGGCTGGCCAGTTCCGGTAGCGAGGCGTCGACCTGATGCAGCTCCACCAGCCGATCGATAAAACCCTTGCACAGCTGGCGCACGCCACCAGCATCCAGCCCAAGCTCGGCCGGCAGATCGCGGCGCAGGATGATGCCACGCAGGCGTTCCATGACATAGAAATCGTAGCCGAGTGTTGCCTGATCATCACTGATCGCCAGGATGGTCGGCACCCGCGAATAATGCGGCTTCAGCGCCGCCATGATGCGCGCCTCGCGCAGCATGTCGTGCGCTGATTTTGCTTTCACGCCCGCCGGCGGACGGCGCAGCACGAGCTCGCGCTCACCGTACTTGATGAGATAGGTGAGGTTGGACGCGCCACCAGGAAACTGTGAGATCGCCGGCTCGCCGCGCAGGCCGTCGACGTGCTGCTTGAGAAATGCGTCGACCTTGCGGGTATCCAGCTGGTCTTCATCACGCACGCTGCGTGCCTCGTCGACTGCCGCTGTCATGCCCTGCTCCCCACTGATGAATTCCTTCCAGCCATTGCCGCGCTCTGCGCGCGCATTTCCAGCTTGGCAATCAGGCTTCGGTGCACTTCGTCGGGACCATCAGCGAGGCGCAGGATGCGCGCACTGGCGAACAATGCGGTGATCGGGAAATCGTTCGACAGACCGGCCGCACCGTGGATCTGGATGGCGGCGTCGGCAGCCTTCTGCGCCAGGTTCGGCACGATCACCTTGATTTGGGAGATCTCGCTCATCGCCGCCTTGACGCCTTGCGTATCGATCAGCCACGCCGCTTTCAGCGTCAGCAGGCGCGCCTGTTCGATCGCCATGCGCAGATCGGCGACGATGTCCGCGTTGCCGCCCAGCTCGATCAACGGCTTGCCAAACGCCACGCGCTTGCTGGCACGCTCGCACAGCAGCGAAAGTGCACGCTCGGACGCTCCGATCGCGCGCATGCAGTGGTGGATTCGGCCCGGTCCAAGGCGACCCTGTGCGATTTCGAAGCCCCGGCCGGTGCCGAGAATCACGTGATCGAGCGGTAGCCGTACGTTGGTGAAGCTGACCTCACCATGGCCTGACGGCTCGTCGTACGCATGGAACACCGGCAGCATGCGCTCGATCTTCACGCCCGGCGCATCGAGTGGACATACCACCATCGTATGGCGCTGATGCGGTGGCGCATCGGGGTGACTGAGACCCATGAAAATGACCACGCGGCAGTGCGGATGACCGATACCGGTGGACCACCATTTACGCCCGTTGAGCACGATGCTGTCGCCGTCAATGGTCGCGGTCGCCTGCATATTGGTGGCATCGGACGACGCCACATCCGGCTCGGTCATGCAAAACGCGGAGCGGATTTCGCCGTCCAGCAATGGCTTCAGCCAGCGCGACTTGTGCATGTCCGAGCCGTAGCGCAGCAGCACCTCCATATTGCCGGTATCCGGCGCACTGCAGTTGAAGATTTCGGGCGCGATAAACGAGTGGCCCATGATCTCGGCCAGCGGCGCGTAGTCGACGTTGCTGAGACCCGCGCCGTACTCCGGCTCGGACAGAAACAGGTTCCACAGGCCAGCTTCTTTCGCCTTAGCCTTGAGCTTCTCCATCACCGCGGGCTGATGCCAGGTACGCCAGTCACCACTGCCGGTCAGCTCATGGGCGACGATGCTTTCGGCCGGGTCGACCTCATCGCGCATGAAGCGATGGAGTGTCTCGGCCAGCGCCCGCGAACGCTCGGAATGTGCGAAATCCATCCAACTTCTCCTGCCAACGTTCGTGAGTCATCGCCGAAGCGTACGCCGGTCGGCATCAATCAGTGCAAACGCGGCGGCCTCGGCGGCAATGCATCCAGATCTTCCCGCCAGCGCACTGGCTCACCAAGCTCGCAGAGCGCGGCTAGCCACACTATACGGACCGCCTGTCACCCAGCAATTCGAGGAACGCGCGAGGCGCCTGATCAGTGGGGAGCGACTCCGACGCTGCAGCTGCGTAGGCGACTACAAGCTCCCAGCACAGCTCTGGCTCGGCCAGTTCGGCGATGCCTAGCGCAGGTCGGCGCGACTGGGCGACAGCTTCGGGAAGCAGCGCGATGCCCAGGCCGCGCCGAACGAGTTCCAGCAAGGTTTCCAGATCGCTGACTTCGAAGGCGATGTGCCGCTCGATGCCTGCCTCAATGAAACCGCGATCAACCAGCTTGCGCGTGCCCCGGTCGAGATCAAAGTCGACGAATGGCTGTCCCTTCAATTCGATCAATGGCACGTTGGCGCGGCCTGCCAACGGATGCCCCGGCGCACACACCACCACCAGCGCTTCGCAGGCAATCATCGTGGTAGCAACGTCTTCCAGCGGTTCAGACACGGGAACAAATGCAAGATCCAGACGTCCGTTTCGCACCTGCGCCAGAAGATCCGACGATCCTCCTTGCGAAAGGCGCACTTCGATATCCGGATGCTTTGCGTGAAACTGCTCGATCAGTGCCGGCAGATCGAGGAAGGCCGGCAGACTTTGCATGGTGCCGATGCTCAGGGTGCCTCGTCGCAATCCCTGCACGGCAGCCACCGCATCGCGCGCGTCGACAATGGCTGCCAACGCGACCTTAGCCTTGCTGAGAAAAACCTTGCCTGCGGCGGTAAGTCGAACTTGCCTCGTGTTGCGTACGAACAGTTGTGCCTCAAGCTCGGCTTCCAACTGGCGGATCGAGGTGGACAGCGCCGACTGCACGATGTTTACGCGCCGCGCCGCGCGGGTGAAATGTTGCTCCTCGGCGAGCGCCACCATGTGTTGCAACTGCCGCAGTTCCACGAGGCTCTCCGCAATCGGTATCTTCAAAACAGATTAATCGTATCAAAATATTCAATTTGAAAGATGGGTGGCCGAGGGCTACGTTTGGTGAGTGCTCACATAGGAGATCCCCATGGCCACCCCCGCCGACATCGTCATCACCGTTGCCCCTCTCCCCACGCGTCAACTTGGCCGCACCGACATGCACATCACGCCCGTAGGCTTTGGTGCCTGGGCGATTGGTGGCCCGGACTGGGCAGTAGGCTGGGGCGCGCAGGACGACAACGATTCCATTGCCGCCATTCGCCACGCGATCGATCGCGGCATCAACTGGATTGACACCGCTGCAATCTATGGACTGGGTCATTCGGAGGAAGTGGTGCGTCGCGCGCTGGCTGGGCTGCCACGTGACCGGCGACCCTACGTATTCACCAAGTGCGGCTTGGTATGGGACGAAAAGAATCGACAGGCACCACCGCGCCAGGTCGGCGCCCCCCTGAGCATCCGTCGCGAAGTGGAAGCCTCGCTGCGTCGGCTCGATATCGAGCGCATCGATCTTTACCAGATGCATTGGCCGGCCGAGGATGGCACGCCGCTGGAGGCGTATTGGCAAACGCTGCTCGACCTGAAGAAGGAGGGCAAGGTCCGCGCCATCGGCCTTTCCAACCACAACGCTGCACAACTGGCCGACGCCGAAGCCATCGGCCATGTCGACACGCTGCAACCGCCCTTCTCGGCCATTCGCCGTGGAGTGGCCGCTGTAGAGCTGCCCTGGTGCGATGCAAACCAGACCGGCGTCATCGTGTACAGCCCGATGCAGTCGGGGCTGCTTACCGGCAGCTTCACGGCGGAACGCGCTCAGGCATTGCCGAAAGACGACTGGCGCTCGCGCAACGCGGAGTTCACCGGCGACAAGCTCGCCAACAATCTCAAGCTTGCTGATGCATTTCGCACGATCGCGCAGCAACGCGGTACAACGGTGGCCGCGGTAGCGGTAGCATGGACGCTGGCGTGGCCAGGCGTGACGGGCGCCATCGTCGGCTCGCGCAGCCCCGCACAGGTCGACGGTTGGATCGCGGCAGCCACATTGGAATTGGCAAAGGACGAGCTGGCCTTCATTGCCTGGGCCATCGCGGACGGCGGCGCCGGCAGCGGTCCGACTTTGCCTGGTGCCTGATCCGAAGGTCTCCGCTGCGGGCAAGTTGTAACGTACGCCACATCCATGAATGTCCAGAGAAGAACGGTATGAATCGCCTCTCGTACGTATCGATCCGACGCTTCCCTGCTGCAAGGCTCGCGACATGCATGGCTGTGGTGGGTGCAGTCACTGGCGGAGGATTTCCTCTGCATGCACTCGCACAGGACGACCCCGCGCGTTTTCATCATGCGCCGCTGTCTGCCGATGACGTGCGCAATCCTTTCGCCACCCAGGCAGGCGCGATCGACGCAGGCAAGGCGCTCTATGCCGAGCATTGCGCGGCGTGCCACGGTGCATCCGCGCAAGGTAGTGGCAACGTGCCCGCCCTGACGGGTGCCAAGGTCAAGCACGCGTCCCCTGGTGCCCTCTTCTGGTTTATCAGCAAAGGGGACGTCGATGACGGCATGCCAGCCTGGAACACCCTGCCCGAGCAACAACGCTGGAATCTGGTGAGCTTCGTGCAATCGCTGGGTGCCGCGTCCAACTCTGCAGGTGCCCCGGCGGCAACCGCATCCATGACACCCGGGAATTGGCCGGCGCCCAAGGCTCCGTTCACCGATTTCCGCTACGAATCACCCGGCACCAGCCGCAAAATCGTTGTGGCCGATCTACCCGCACCTTACGCCACGGGATCCGCCGGCAATGCCCCGCAACTCGTGGCGCGCCCGCCCGATGCATGGCCCAAGGCGCCGCCCGGCTTCAAGGTGGAAATGTTTGCCAACGGTCTTGATAACCCGCGATTGCTGCGTACCGCACCCAATGGCGATGTCTTCGTGGCGGAAACGCATGCAGGACGCATCACCATGTTCCGCGGCATGACAGCGGATGGCCGTCCAAAGGAAACCCACGTCTTCGCCAGTGGCCTCAACAAGCCGTTTGGCATCGCTTTCTATCCCGTCGGGCCGCACCCGCAGTGGATCTATATTGGCAACACCGACCAGGTCGTGCGCATTCCCTACAAGAGCGGCGATCTGCAGGCTGAGGCGAAACCAGAGCACATCATGGACCTGCCTCATAGCAATGGCGGACACTCCACGCGCGACGTGAGCTTCTCCCCCGATGGCCAGCGCATGTACGTGTCGGTAGGCTCCGCTTCCAACGTCGACGATCCGGATACGACACCGGGAGAGAAACATCGCGCCGATATTCTGGTGGCTCGACCGGATGGCTCCGACATGCAGGTCTACGCCTATGGCATACGCAACGCTGTTGGCCTTGCCGTCGATCCGAAAACCGGCGAGCTCTGGTGCTCGGTGAACGAGCGCGACGGATTGGGCGACAACCTCGTGCCGGACTACATCACGCATGTGCAAGAAGGCGGCTTCTATGGCTGGCCCTGGTGGTACATGGGCGCTCACCAGGATCCGCGCCACGCCGGCAAGCATCCGGAGCTGGCGAGCAAGGCGATCGTGCCGGACGTGCTGCTCAATCCGCACAATGCGTCGTTGCAGCTCATGTTCTATACGGGCGAGCAATTCCCCCCGGAATATCGCGGTGACATTTTCGCAGCAGAGCACGGCTCCTGGAACCGCTCGGCGCGTGTGGGTTACGAAGTGATACGTGTACCGCGCCAGGGTGGCAGTCGCGCCACCGGCGAGTATCAGGACTTCCTCACTGGCTTCGTGTTGCCCAGCGGCCAAGTGTGGGGTCGCCCCGTCGGCGTCACGACTGCCAGCGACGGTTCACTGCTGGTGAGTGATGACGGCTCAAACAGCATCTGGCGCGTGAGCTTTCAGAGGCCGTGAGCACGCGTGCTTGCACCGCCTGAACGAAGCCAGCACTGCACGCCATGTGAGGACAGCGCCATGACACTACGCACACGAAAACTTGGTCATCAAGGACTCGAAGTGTCGGCTATGGGTTTGGGCTGCATGGGTATGAGTCAATCCTACGGCCCAGCGGACGAAGCCGAATCCATCGCGACACTGCATCGGGCGATTGAGCTCGGTTGCACTTTCCTGGACACCGCCGAAGTCTACGGCCCCTTCACCAACGAAGATCTGCTCGGTCGCGCCCTGGCCGGCAAGCGCGATCAGGTCGTGATCGCGACGAAGTTCGGCTTCAACTTCGAGGGAGGCAAGAGCCACGGCACAAACAGCCGACCCGAACACATTCGTGAGGCTGTCGATGCATCCCTCAAGCGGTTGCGCACGGACCACATTGATCTGCTCTACCAACACCGCGTCGATCGCCATGTTCCGATCGAAGACGTGGCTGGCGCAGTCAGTGAGCTGGTAAAGCAAGGCAAGGTGCGGTTTTTTGGCCTCTCTGAGGCAAGCGTGGCTAACATCCGCCGGGCTCACGCCGTTCATCCGGTCTCGGCACTCCAGAGCGAATACTCGCTGTGGGAACGCAACCTGGAACGAGATGTGATCCCCGTCCTGCGCGAGCTCGGTATCGGACTGGTGCCCTTCTCGCCCCTCGGGCGCGGCTTCCTGACAGGCGAGGTCAAGCGTGCGGAGGAATACCCGGAGGATGATTTCCGACACAACGATCCGCGCTATCAGGGCGCAAATTACGATGCCAATGTAAACGCCGCACAGACCGTGCGTGACATCGCCCTGGACCTCCACGCCAAACCCGGGCAGATCGCGCTTGCCTGGTTGCTCCACAAGGGCGATCAGGTCGTGCCGATCCCCGGCACCAAGCGTCGGAAGTATCTGGAAGAAAACGTGGCCGCCGCCGCCATAACCCTCGATGACGCACAGATGAGGGCGCTCGACGATGCCTTGGCGCCCGAAAAAATCTCTGGTCCGCGCTACAACGAAAAGATGATGGGATTGATCGACCGTTGATGTACGACTACGGCGGAACGCCCAAGCAAACTCGTGAATTTTGCCGATTATCCATGACAGGCTGCCCAGCGACCATTCCAGTTGAGGCGACGCTCGCTTAGACGCCTACCGGGTTCAGATCGATGAGCATGTAGTCGCGATTTTGTTATCCAGGTCAGACCTTGTGGTGAACAGCGCTATTGGACCTTCGCCGCATTTCAGCCCCAAAGTTCTTCGCGGCAGGCAATACTAAAATTCTTCAGAGGATTTATTGCTTTGTCATCCAGAATTTCAGTCACGTCGCTAAACGTCTTATTGGGTGAAAGATAAGTCTCGATAATGACGCGCATGACCACGTC
Organism: Rhodanobacter sp.; assembly: GCA_049280175.1. Taxonomy (GTDB): domain Bacteria; phylum Pseudomonadota; class Gammaproteobacteria; order Xanthomonadales; family Rhodanobacteraceae; genus Rhodanobacter. The sequence continues at coordinate 13,798 of JBAPPP010000094.1, read as the reverse complement.
TGCATTTTCAACCACATTCGGCGACGACAGAATACGCATCCGGCTTACCATTGCATACAGTCCAACAAGATTTGAGACCTTTGCTGCATCGTGCTCATAGGCATCGGCGTACCATCGCGAGGCTTCTTCGATAAAGCCCTTGTACAACTCTTCGCGTCTACTCATTTGGCTTGTTCGCTCTTGCGCGCTGAACTGCACGCGCTGTGTCAACCAGGACGCCATCAATGATGTGAGGCCACCTATTGTTGAACCCGCGAGCGCTGCGATGACTGAAATGTATGCAGTGTTCACCATTTGATCACTCCGCGCGATGTGTGGCTTACGTCCGGCGCCGTCTGCTGCCATACCATGGTACGCCCACATTTTCGTAGACGACCATGCATCCGTTTTATACGTCGGCTATGCGGCTGGAAAACCTTTAGTAGCTAGTCAGTGCTCCACCATTTGTTCATAAAGACGGGGCACCGGCTTCTTGAACATCCTATGATGCTCGACGTTGCTATGCTAAGCCGAACCGACAGCCGCGCTATCGAAACTTTCGCAGGATCGCCATGACCTCCGTTCGTTTGACTGACCTCGCCCACGGCGGTGGCTGTGGCTGCAAGCTCGCACCATCCGTGCTTCAGCAATTGCTCGCCAACAAACCCGCAGCGATGCCGTTCGCACAGCTCCTGGTGGGCACCGAATCCAGTGACGATGCGGCCGTATGGCAGGTGGATGAGCGTACCTGCGTGATTGCTACCACCGATTTCTTCATGCCGGTGGTGGACGATCCCTATGATTTCGGTTGTATCGCCGCGGCCAATGCGTTGTCCGATGTATACGCCATGGGCGGCAAGCCGATCATGGCCTTGGCCATCCTGGGCATGCCACTGAACAAGCTGGACGTGGAAACCGTGCGCGCGATACTCGCTGGCGGCGACGCGATCTGCGCGCAGGCCGGCATCCCCGTTGCCGGTGGTCACTCGATCGATTCGACTGAGCCCATTTATGGTCTCGCCGTGATCGGGTTGTGCGCACCCGCCAACGTGCGCCGCAACTCCAGCGCGAAAGCCGGCGATGCGTTGATCCTGACCAAGGGCATCGGTGTCGGCATTTATTCGGCAGCATTCAAGAAGCAGGCGCTGCCGGCGAACGCGTATGCCGAGATGCTCGCCTCGACCACGCTGCTCAACCAGATCGGCCATGAGTTGGCCAAGGATGAGGACGTACACGCGATCACCGACGTCACTGGCTTCGGCCTGCTGGGGCACGGCCTGGAAATGGCTCGTGGCAGTAAGCTGCGTATCAGTATTGAACAGGCACGCATTCCTTTTCTTGCCCAGGCTGAAGCCTTGGCCGAAGCAGGCTTCGTGACTGGCGCCTCAAATCGAAACTGGAATAGCTATGGCGATGACGTCGCCCTGCCCGCGGGCTTACCCGAATGGCGACGTGCCCTGTTGACCGATCCGCAGACATCGGGTGGCTTGCTGGTTGCGTGCAAGGCGGACCGAGCGGCGGCCATCTGCGCGACGATCGAAGCCGCGGGTTACCCCCGCGCCAGCATTATCGGCGCGATGGCAGCGGGCACGCCGGGCATTGAAGTCATCTGACAAGCCACCACCCGCGTGGCGGAAGAGAGTGGGAGTCGAACCCACCCGAGACAGTCTTATCTGCCTCACCCGGATTTGAAGTCCGGACGCCCCACCGGAGACGATGCTCTTCCTAAGGGATACCCTGAAACGCGTTTACAGCGAAGTGGATCCGAACAAGTCGAGGTAGCGTGACTGGATTCTGCGCAAGGTGCCGTGATTGAGAGTGACGCCTTGCCGGTCGAAGAATTCTAGTACCTGTATCGCAACTTTTCGACCGCCACCAAGGCGATCACGAAATTGTGCAGCGGTAAAGCGGCCATCTGCTGCATGTACAGCGATGTCGGCGGCAATCAACACCATCTCGTGCATCGTCGCGCGCAGAAAAAAATGATCGTGCGCGACTTCGTCGACCAGGCCCATGCGCGCCAAAAATTTCATCAGCTCTCTGATGCTCGGCTCCGGACGCGCAAGCACCCCGGCGATGTCGCGCACGCGTGGCGGACAAAAACGGACGTCGCCACCCAACAACGGGGCGATCAGGCGCCATGACGCCTCGCGTTCCGGAGTCAGTTGGAGGGAGTGACTGGCCAGCCGCACGAAGGCGCCGTCGCGCACCACACGGCCGGAAAAATCGGCATGCAGCAGCGCCAGCGCGAAGGCAGCCGCAGGCAATCTCGGTTGCAATGTCAGCCGCAGTTTCTCCCTGCCCATGCCTTGCAGATCCGGATGACCCGCATGAAATGTCCGCAGACATTCGAGCAGGCTGGCGACGAAGGTTTGCCAGTGCGCCTGGTCGATCGCAATGTGCTCCTCGCCGCTGTGGAGGACGACCGGTGCGAGTGCCGCAACGATCTCATCGAGGCGATCGCCAGAGAGTGCGCGATCCCTCGCGAAGGCCGAGATGTCCCACGCGAACGGAAGCACATCGAGCAAGGCAGCGAACGCCAGCTGCGGATCGGCGATGGCCAGCGCCGCACGCTGTGCCTTGCGTTCGGCGGTGCGCCGCTGGCGCGAAGGTGCGCGCAGATCGAGGAATTGGCCGCCGCCAATCGTGCGCTGCATGGAGACATCGCGCAGCACGAAGCGGTCAAGTGCGGCGGCAGCGATCGGCCGGCTCAACACCAGTTGGACGTCCGCCGTGTGGCCGGGCAGCAGCTGTTCGCCTTCGAGCACTACGACGCGGGCACCGACCTCGACGGCGCCATGGTGCAGTCGGGCAGGAAACCATTGGCCGATCGGCTTGGCTTCGTGGGGCAGGAGCTGCAGACGCGCGTCGATGCGATCGGCGGGCGCGTGCAGCATCGGATCGAGCACCATGTCGCCGCGATGGATCGCATCCTTGGCGATGCCCTCGCCAGCGAGATTGAGCGCGCAGCGATCACCTGCCCTGCCACTCTCTACCGGGCGGTTCTGCGCATGCAGCGAACGCACGCGCGCGGTGAGTCCCGACGGGCTCAGCAGCACCTGATCCTTGACGCGCACCACACCGGCCAGCACGGTGCCGGTCACCACCACACCGATGCCCGGCAAGGTGAATACGCGATCGATGGCAAGGCGGAATCGACCGTCGGCAGCGCGTTCGCCCAGCATGCGCGCCTCGCCGGCAAGCCGATCACGCAGCGCCTCGATGCCCAGGCCGGTGGTTGCGGAAACCGGCAGGATATCGGCGTCTTCGAGCATGGTACCCACGGTGGCTGCGCGGATCTGCGAGCTCACTTCGGCCAGCCGTTCGGGGCTCGCCAGATCGGCCTTGGTAAGCGCGATCAAGCCGCGGCCGATGTGCAACAGATCCAGGATCGCCAGGTGCTCCAGTGTCTGCGGCATCACCCCGTCATCGGCAGCCACTACCAGCAACGCGATATCGATACCGCTGGCACCCGCCACCATGGTGTGCACGAAACGCTCATGGCCGGGCACGTCGATGAAACCGAGAATGAGGTCGTCTTCAAATGGCAGGTAGGCGAAGCCCAGGTCGATGGTGATGCCGCGGGCCTTTTCTTCTTTCAGACGGTCGGTATCGACGCCGGTCAATGCTTTGACCAGCGACGTTTTGCCGTGATCGATATGGCCGGCGGTGCCGACGATCATGGGGCGGCTGCAGCCAGGGCGTCGACGTTGAGCTCGGCCAGGGCCCCCAGAAATAGCGTTTCGTCAGCGTCGGTGAGGCAGCGCAAATCCAGGCACAGGGCGCCATCGGCGACCCGGCCGATGACCGGACGGGTCAACTCGCGCAGCGCCGTGGCCAGGCGTTCCAGCGCGCTCTGGCTGCCGCGCGCACGGATCAGCAGTGCGGCGCTGGCGAGCGTATCCAGTGGCAACGCGCCGGAGCCGATCTGGCTGAGACAGTCACCGACCTCGACCATGAAGGCAGCACCAAGCCGTTCGGCTACCGGCGGTTGCAGGCGTTGTGCCTGAGCTTCGATATCCGCCTTGCTGCGGGCCAGAAAGCGCAGCGTGGGCAGCCGTTCGGCGAGGCGATCCGGATCCCGATACAGGTTCAGCGTCGCCTCGATGGCGGCGAGGCGAACCTTGTCCACGCGCAACGCGCGTTTCAGCGGATTGCGGTTGATCTGCTCGATCAACGCGCGATCTCCGACGATGAAACCCGCCTGCGGGCCACCCAGCAACTTGTCGCCGGAAAAGGTCACCAGTCGCGCGCCCTCGCCCACCGCCTCACGCACGGTGGGTTCCCTGGCCAGACCGTAGTGGGACAGGTCAATGAGGTTGCCGGAGCCCAGGTCGTTCAACAGCGGCACGCCGACAGCATCGGCGATTGCTGCCAGCTCACGCGCGCCGACCTCGGCGGTGAAGCCCTGGATGCGATAGTTGGAGGTATGCACCTTGAGTACGAGGCCGGTGCGCTCATTGAGCGCGTTGCGGTAGTCGGCGGAATGGGTGCGGTTGGTGGTGCCCACTTCGACCATATGGGCGCCCGCCCGCGCCATGATGTCAGGCATACGGAAAGCGCCGCCGATCTCGATCAGTTCGCCGCGCGACACCACCGCCTCGCGTCCGAGTGCGAAAGTATTGAGGCACAGCATCACGGCCGCGGCGTTGTTGTTGACCACCGTCGCATCTTCCGCGCCGGTCAATTCGCACAGCAGTGAACGCAGGTGATCATCGCGTTCTCCGCGCCCGCCGCCAGCCAGGTCGTATTCCAGCGCCACCGCGTGGCGCATCGCCTGCACGGCCGCGTCGATCGCGACTTCGGCCAGTACCGCGCGGCCAAGATTGGTGTGCAGCACGGTGCCGGTGAGATTGAACACTGGCCGCAGGCCGGGCGCGTGTGCCTCCAATGACCTTTGTGCCCGCTGCGCCAGTTCCGTGGCCCCAGGCGCCGCGGCGGGAACCACGCGCAACGCGGTACGCGCTTCGTCGATAGCCTGACGAATGGCATCGGTGGTGGCGACGCGCCCGTAGCGTTCCAGCAGCAAGGCCGCCTCCGCCGTCGCCAGCACGGTGGCAACGGCAGGAAGGTGGCGCAGTGAGACAACCTCGGGCTCGGCCATGGCGCTTATCCAGTGACATCGCCTGACTCCCGGGTGTTGATTCGGGAGCATGACGGAGAAGACTCAGGACTGTCCCTATGCTGCGGTGCGCACCGGACCGGGTCAAGGTAAACCGTTGCGGTGAACGCTGCTGGCGATGAGTTGTTTCAGTGCCTCCGGTTTCACCGATCTGGCTGACATGCGTGCCGACCTCAGAAAGCTGCGGGGCACATGGTGACTTTGGCCAAGCGTCGTAGCAAGATGGCCTCCGCAGTCGTTGGAAAGTCTTGCCCCTCCGCAGCGCATCCGGCCTGCGGCGTACGGTGGGCAACCTCGTGCCCTGTAGGGCCGTAATGTCCCAACTGTTCGCCGGGGGATTTATGCCCGTCGCTTCGCAGGCAGCGCGCACCGTGCGCTGGTCCATCTTTGTATTGCTGGCTGTGGCCGGCTTGTTTTACGTGAAGTGGTATCCGTACTACGGTCGTGCGTTTGTAGCCGCCTCCCAACATTCCATCGGACATTCGATCCTGATGGGCGATCAGGCGAGCGCGCCGGCACCGTCCTGGAGTGCGGCGCTGGGCTATGCGCTCGCTTACGGCAACGCCATCTGGAAGGCGATGGTGTTGGGCTTGCTGCTGGGTTCGGGCGTCCAGGCCTTGCTGCCGGCAAGTTGGGTGCAACGGGTGCTGGGTGGTCGCGGCTTCAGCAGCGTGCTGGCCGGCGGCCTGCTGGCCATGCCGGGCATGATGTGTACGTGCTGCGCGGCGCCGGTGGTGGTGGGCCTGCGCAAGCACCAGGCAGCGCCCGGGGCGGCAGTCGCCTTCTGGCTTGGCAATACGATGCTGAATCCTGCGACCCTGGTGTTTACCGGCTTTGTACTCGGCTGGAACTGGACCTTGCTGCGCATACTGCTGAGCGTGCCGATGGTGTTCGGCTTGGGTTATCTGGCCAACCGCATGACGGGGCGCAGTCCAGCGGCAGCGATCGAGTCGCCACTGACTGAACCCGAGCCGCGCTCGCTGGCCGAGGTGGGCAAACGCTGGGCGCAGATACTGGCACGGATGACCGTGCGACTGATCCCCGAATACGTGGTGATCGTTTTGCTGCTGGGTGCAACGCGTGCGTGGATGTTCCCGCACATCGGGCCGGACATCGGCGATCAATGGTTCTGGATCGCGGCCCTGGCCCTGGCGGGCATGCTGTTCGTTATACCGACGGCGGGCGAGGTACCCATCGTGCAGGCGATGCTGGCGTTGGGATTGGGAGCCGGACCGGCCGCGGCGCTGCTGATCACCTTGCCGCCGGTGAGCCTGCCCTCGCTGACCATGCTCACGCGTTCGTTTCCGTTGCGGTTGCTGATGGCGATAGCCGTGGCGGTGGTCGGCTTTGGCATCCTCGCAGGAGCACTTGCGTCGCTACTGAGCATGCACTGAAGGCACTCGTCATCGCGGCTAACGCTGCGACGACGATGTGCCGAAGGAATGCGCCGGGCGATGTCTACCCGGCCACGGCTTCGCCATCGCCAACCAGCAGCAACGGGTTTGGCGCATGCCGGGAGAAGCCCGCCTCGGTAATCAGGAGGTCCAGGCCCAACGACGCGAGATCGTCCGCGTACGGATCGGCTTGCATGTCTTGCAGCTGGTAGAGCAGCTTGGCGTAGGTATGGCAGTCACCACAGGTCTCGGCCTTGACCACGCCGGGATCGCCCTCGATGCCCTGCAGGGATAGCCGGCGTGTGCCTCCGCAGGTGATGCACACCGTACGTGTGTGGTTCCACGCGGTGGAGCACAGCGAGCAATACAGGTAGCGAACGCCGGGTGTCACGCCGACGGCCGTGATGACACCGGCTACCGAAGGCGACCCACAGCACGGGCACAGCGCTCGTTCTTCGAGCAGCCGCAGGTCCTCGACCTTGAGGCGTGCCGCCGAGCAGCTCAAGTAGACCTGCAAGGCGGCGGCCACAAAGACAGCGACGCCCGCGTCGGCGGCGGTCAGCCCGTCGCGCAGGAAATGGTCCGCCAGTTTGTCCAGCGTCACGGCGTCGCTACACCGCAGTTGCTGCATGGCATCGAGCGCGGCCGGTGGCAACTCGCTGCTGTCGATGTGGTCGAGCAATAGTGCGAGCCCTTCGCGCCAAGTGGCCTCGCGACGATGACCATCCGCGGCCAGCGGTGGCAGGCGCGACTCCACAGCTTGAACCACGACACCCTGGCTCAGCGCGGCGGCGGGGGCAAGCGTGGTTGCCACAACGTGCTGGGCCTGCGCCAACTCGGCCATGAACCGCAGCCACGCCTCCATCGGATGCCCGTCGGCGAGGCGTTGCAGCCGTTGCGCGGTGGCCGCGAAACGCCTGGCCGGATCGGCGAGCACGATGGGATCCGGCGCCTTGACGCCGGCGTGATTCGGTCCCGACCATTTGGCATTGGGTGGTGCTTCGGCTTGCTTCACGGACGCTTCCTGGCGGCTGTCTTGTCATGTTGGCCGGCAGCCAGTTGCCACAGCCATTTGCGGTGGTGGCGCCAGGCCCATCCCGGGGTCACATAGCCCTGGGTCATGCCGCGCACCGAGTTGCGGACCCAGATGCCCGCATACACGTGCGTGATCCACACCAGGATCGCCGCAATCGCCGCCAGGCTGTGAATCAACAAAGCTACGCGCTGCACCTCGATCGAGGTGGCTGTACCGAAATACACTTCCCAGATCACCAGGCCGCTGAAGAACAGCACCGGTATCAGCAGCGCCATCGACCAGAACACCAACTTCTGGCCAGCGTTGTTGCGGCCAACCGGCGGCGCACCTTCTTCGTCATTGGTCAGCACGTTCTTGATCGACTTCATCCACTCAACATCGTCCCTACGCACCAGGTTCCCGCGCCAGAACTGGATGATCATCCCGAGGTAACTGAGCAGCAGCACCGAGCCGATCCACGGATGCACCGCCCGAGTCCACTGCCCGCCACCGAACAGACCGGAGAGGAAAAACAACATCGGGTGGAACATCGACAGGCCTGACAACACCATCAGCACGAAGCAAATGGCGGTGATCCAGTGATTGATCCGATTCACCATCGTGTAGCGAATGATCACGGTCTGCGGACGGCTCATGGTGATTTCTCCGATTCCGGTTCACGCAGCGCGCGCTCGCCCTCGATCTCATCCTCTTCGGTCACCTCGTTCGGGCCAATGGTGACCGCGTGGAAGAAACCGGCAAGCGCTGCGGCAGCGATGCCAAACAAGGCCAGCGGCTTGATGAAGCCTTTCCATGCGCTGACCACCGCGCTGATATGTGGCTTGTCGGGCAGACCCGAGTACAGCGAGGGCTTGTCCGCGTGGTGCAGCACATACATCACGTGGGTGCCGCCCACTTCTGGCGGGTCGTACAGGCCGGCGTTTTCAAAGCCGCGGGATTTCAGATCGACGATGCGCTCCTGCGCCCAGTCCTTCATGTCAGTCTTGCTGCCGAACATGATCGCACCGGTCGGGCAGGCCTTGACGCAGGCAGGTTCCAGCCCAACCGAAACGCGATCGGAGCAGAGAGTGCACTTGTACGACTTGTGATCCTTCTTGCTGATACGCGGGATGTCGAACGGACAGCCTTTCACGCAGTAGCCGCAACCAATGCACTTGTCGCTGATGAAGTCGACGATGCCATTGGCGTACTGCACGATGGCGCCAGGCGCAGGACACGCTTTCAGGCAACCCGGATCCTCACAGTGCATGCAGCCGTCTTTGCGGATCAGCCACTCAAGGTTGCCTTGTTCGTTTTCGTACTCGGCAAACTTCATCAGCGTCCACACGGTGGGGCTTAAGTCCTTGGGGTTCTCATAGGACCCCTCGAAGTAGCCGATTTCCGGACGCAGGTCGTTCCACTCCATGCATGCCGATTGGCAGGCCTTGCAGCCAATGCAACGACTGACATCAATAAGCTTGGCGACCTGGTCCTCATGGCTGCGCGCCATGGGGGGAGTCATCGTCGACGCTGACCGGCGGACGTAGTCTTGCGATTGCAGATCTGACATGACTGTTGTCCTCAGGCTGCCGGTGCGGTGGTCTTTTCAAGGTTGACCAGAAACGCCTTGAACTCGGGTGTCTGGGTGTTCGCGTCGCCAACGGAAGGCGTCAGCGTGTTGGCGCCGTAGCCCTTCCTGGCCTGGCCGGTAAAGCCCCAGTGCAAAGGCACGCCAACCACGTGGGTCGGCTTGCCATCGACCTTGAGCGGCTTGATGCGTTTGGTCACATAGGCCTTGCATATCACTTCGCCACGCTTCGAAGACACCTTCACCCAGCCACCCTGCGCGACGCCTTTCTCCTTGGCCAATTCCTCGCTGATCTCGACGAACTCCTCCGGCTGAAGGATCGCGTTGATCAGCGCATGCTTGGTCCAGAAGTGGAAGTGCTCGGTGAGGCGATAAGTAGTCGCCACATACGGGAAATTCTTTGGACTGCCAAACGCAGCGCGGTCATCGGCAAACACGCGAGCTGCCGGGTTGTTGGCCACCTTGGGATGCAGCACGTTCTCCACCGGAGACTCCAGTGGCTCGTAGTGCTCCGGGAACGGCCCTTCCACCATCAGCTTGCGGGCGAACAGGCGGCCCAGGCCTTCATCGTTCATGATGAACGGACTGGCGCCCGCCGATGGATTCAAGGTAGGCGTGTAGTCGGGCACGTCGATGCCCACCCACCGCGTGCCGTTCCAGGAAATGACGGGCTTGGCCGGGTTCCACGGCTTGCCGGACGGATCGGCGCTGGCGCGGTTGTACAGGATGCGGCGGTTGGCCGGCCATGCCCACGCCCAGTTCGGGGCAATGCCCTGCTCGCGTGGGTCGGTGGCATCCCGACGCGCCATCTGGTTGCCCTTCTCGGTGAACGAGCCGGAGAAAATCCAGCAGCCGGATGACGTGGTGCCGTCGTCGCGCAATTGCGCAAAGCCATCCAGCAGCGTGCCGGCCTTGGTCACCGCACCGGTAGTCGCGTCAGTGAGATCGGCCAGCGCACGGCCGTTCATTTCCTTGGCCAGGTCTTCCGGATCGGGGCTGATGGGGTCGGTGTATTTCCACGTGAGATTGAGGATGGGATCGGGGAATACGCCGCCCTCCTTGCGATACAGCTCGCGCACGCGATGGAAGATGCCGCTCATGATCCAGATGTCGGACATCGCAATGCCGGGCCCATCCGCCGCCTTCCAGTGCCATTGCAGCCAGCGTGCCGAATTGACCAGCGAGCCGTTTTCCTCGGCGAAGCACGTCGTGGGCAACTGGAATACTTCGGTCTGGATTTCCGCAGAATTAGCAGGATTCTGCGGGCCGAAATCCTGCCAGAAACGCGAGGTCTCGGTATCCAACGGATCCATCGTGACCAGGAACTTCAGCTTGCTCAAGCCGCGGCGGATCTTGCCGCGATCCGGAAACGCCTGCAGCGGGTTGAAGCCCTGGCAGATGTAGCCGGTCATCTGGTCGTTGTTCATCATCTCGAAGGCTTTGATGATGTCGTACAGCGGTATGTCGAGCTTGGGCAGCCAGTCGAAGGCCCAGTTGTTCTCCGACGTGGCAGCATCGCCATACAGCGCCTTCATCAGGCTCACGAAGAGCTTGCGGGTGTTCTGGTAGTAGCTGATCTGTCCGGGACGCAACGGCTTGAATTGCCTGGTCGACATGTAAATGTCGAAGTCGGTTTCCTTGTCGGTGGGCAGGTTCATGTAGCCCGGCATCTGGTTGGAAAGCAACCCGACGTCGGTCAATCCCTGAATGTTCGAATGCCCACGCAAGGCATTCATGCCGCCGCCGGCCACGCCGATGTTACCCAGCAGCAGCTGGACCATCGCCATGTTGCGGATGTTCTGCGAACCCACCGAGTGTTGTGTCCAACCCAGCGCAAACAGGCTGGTCATGGCCTTGTCTGGTGCGGAGGTGCTGGCGATCAACGCGCACACATGCAGGAACTTGTCCTGCGGCGTTCCGCAGATGCGCGACACCATCTCCGGCGTGTAGCGGGCCACGTGATCCTTGAGCAGGTTGATGACGCAACGCGGGTCTTGCCAGCTGTCGTCGAACTTGGCAAAACCATCCTCGCCCAGTTGGTAGTCCCAGCTCGATTTGTCGTAAGTGCGGGTTTCCTCGTTGTAGCCGCTGAACAGGCCGTCCTGGAACGTGAATTCGTCTTTCACGAGCAGGCTGGCGTTGGTGTATGCGCGCACGTACTCATGCTGGATAGCGTCTTTCTCCAGCAAGTAGTGGATCACCCCGTTGAGGAACGCAATGTCGGTGCCCGGGCGAATCGGTGCGTAGTAGTCGGCCACTGAGGCTGTGCGGGTAAAGCGCGGGTCGACCACGATGAGCTTGGCGCCGTTTTCGATCTTCGCCTCGATCACCCATTTGAAGCCGCACGGGTGCGCTTCGGCGGCGTTGCCACCCATGACAATAACGACGTTGGCGTTCTTGATGTCCTGCCAGGTGTTGGTCATCGCACCGCGACCGAATGATGGGGCCAGACTGGCCACCGTCGGTCCGTGTCAGACGCGCGCCTGGTTGTCGAACACCACCATGCCCATCGATCGGACGGCCTTCCACGTGATGTAGGACGTTTCACTGGACGACGCCGAGGCTGCCAGCATGCCGACGCTGGTCCAACGATTCACCGTGTCGCCGGATGCATTTTTCGCGATGAAATTCTTGTCGCGATCGTCCTTCATCAGTCGGGCGATGCGATCCAGCGCGAAGTCCCAGGAGACCTCCTTGAACTCGGTGCCACCAGGCTGACGATAACGTGGCGCTCTCAGTCGAGTGGGCGCGTGCACAATATCCAGCAGCGCCGAACCCTTCGGACACAGCGTGCCACGGTTCACCGGATGATCCGGATCGCCCTCGATATGGATGATGTTGGAGCGTGCATTCTTGGCACGGTCGCCCATGCTGTAAATCAGAATGCCGCAGGCCACCGAACAGTACGTGCAGGTGTTGCGCGTTTCGGTCGCATGGGTGAGCTTGAAGGGTCGTACGGCGGCGGCTTGCGCCTCGCCTGAGGCCCCGAACCCGAGGACGCCAATGCTTGATGCTGCCAAGCCTAGGCCTGTGAACTTGATGAACTCGCGGCGCGTCATTTGCATCGCTTGCGCTCCCGGGAAATCTGGCTGGACATACCGCCCGCTGCAGGGGCGTGAACGTGGCTCGAAAATCTCCGTGCAGGCAACGGGAATGACCCCGTTGTCAGTTCAGGAATTTAGCACAGATCCTCGATGGGGATGCGCTGCATGGACGCAACTCTGACGTGCGAGGTCGATCGGTCCCTGGGCGCGGTCGAGACACCGACAGGTATCCGCGTCCACACGCTCCGTGGGCGTCGACGGCAGGTTAAGTCCGGGTGATGGAAGCACCGCCATCCACCAGCGAGGCCGTGCCGGTGACAAAACTCGAATCGTCCGAGGCGAAGTACAGCACCGAGCGCGCGAGTTCCTCCGGTGTGGCAACCCGCTTCAGCGCGTGCAGGTTCGTTATGAAGGTCTGTGACTCAGCGGTATTGTTCATATCGCGATACATGTCCGTGTCCACCGCGCCTGGCAGCACGGCATTCACGCGAACACCCTGGGGGCCAAACTCCGCGGCAAGCGCCTGTGTCAGACCAATCAGGCCGGACTTGCTGGCGGCGTAAGCAGCCACGCCTGGAAAGGCAAATGTGTGGCCAACGAACGTGGACGTGAAGATCACGGAGCCGCCCCCGTTCTTCAGCATCTGGGCAATTTGATGCTTCGCCCCCAGAAAGGAACCGGTCAGATTGATCGCTAGCGCGTCATTCCATCCCGTCTCGCTCACACCGGTGCTGACTCCGGCTTCACCCAACGTGCCGGCATTGTTGAAAGCGATATCAAGGCGTCCGAAGCGGTCGACCGCCAGATTTACCAGAGCTTCCGCGTAGGCCTCCGAACGCACATCGCCAGCAAGTGCGACGGCGCGGCCACCCATGGCTTCGATGTCCTTCACGAGGGTGTCGAGCTCCGCTTGGCGGCGGGCACCCACCACGACCGCGGCACCCTCCGCCGCAAACAGTTTGGCAGTGGCGCGGCCGATGCCGGCGCTGGCTCCGGTCACAATGGCGACCTTGTTGGTAAGACGTGACATGTCGTTATCTCCTGGGAATGATGATTGTGACCCCAACGGCGTCTTCAGGAGATACATTGAGACCCCGGACCGGCTATGACGTACGGTCGATCGGACGGTCACGTTCGAATTCATCGAACATGTTGAGACGGAGCTGGGCACACCGTGTGCGACACGGTAATGCGGTCACAGCTTCGAGCCGCCATCCACCTGCAAGATGTCGCCAGTGATCCAACGCGCTTCGTCTGACGCAAGGAAAGCGATGGCGCCTGCGATGTCATCGGGCTGCGCGACGCGCTTGAGCGCCTGCATGCCCAACGTTATGTTTTGGCCTTCCTCGGTCTTGGTGAAATTGGACATATCCGTTTCCACCACGCCTGGCGCCACTGCGTTGACGCGAATACCGCGCGCCCCAAGCGAAGCGGCGAGATGTTTGACTAGCGTATCCACAGCACCCTTGGTCGCCGCATAGGCGGATATATTGGGCACCGCAGCGCGCGCGGCGAGCGACGAAATGAAAATGATGTTGCTGCCCGTGCACATGGCCGGAAGCAACTGCTGCACCAGGAAATAGGGCGCGCGCACATTGACGGCAAACAGCCGGTCAAAGTCTTCAACGCTGATCTCTTCGAGTAATGCTGACTTTG
>JBAPPP010000093.1:0-2167 GCA_049280175.1 Rhodanobacter sp. | reverse complement strand
CCCTGCAGCTCAAGTCCGAGCTCAACGAAGAACGCCACCGCATCCGCGAGGTCATCGACGACTATGCCCACATGATCCATCCGCTGGATCGTCATGTGCTCGATTGTAGGCCGACGGCTCGAGGTTCATGAGAACACCCTCCGCACCCGGCTTGGATACAAGGGATTCAGGCTTCTACTCCCGTTTGCAGCCCTCCAGACCACCTCGATACAGGCCTCTCGCTCGCTGCGACTCGGTGTATGCCATGCCATTACGGGAGGACGCGAAGACTCTCCACACTCTCCATCGTCTTGACCGGACGGTATTGCACCACAGACGGCCGAGGCCATCGAGCGGCTGCACACTCTCACGTGGGAGGCTGAGCTTGGTGACGTGAAGCGCTTCGTCAGCTTCGCGCGTCAACAAGGCTACCCGCCCGAGGAGCTGTTATCAATCATCCAGAGCACCCGCTAAAACAGAGATGGACGCCCAGCATGGTTCAAGTAAGATCGGTTCCCGAGGCTCAAACAGCAACAGCAAAAATACCTGCCCTGCAGGATAAAAGGCAAACTCTTGTCCAGTGAATCGGGGGCGATCGGTTTGAGTTGGCTTTCCTAAACGGTTTTCAGGACACCTGCGGTCCCATCTGCGGTCCCCATACTGCACCCATACTGGGGTCTAGCCCGTCGAGACCCGACGTATGCCATCCCTCACGCACGTATGCTGCGCTGGGGTGTCGGGCGATAGGTTGCCGGCGCTGCGCATGATCCTCCACGATATACAAGCGGGCCATGGCGAGCAAAGAGAGCGGACCCACCTCACCGCGCCAGCATAGAGCTACGTCCCGGGCCTCAGCAACCGACAACTCCCATCCGCATGTACGCGGTCGTCCCGTCCGCGAACCTCTGTCCTCATCCCAGCGGGCGCTAGTCAGCCCACCAGTCGCGCTGACCCTCCACGTCGTCGCGCGGATTCTCGCCGAGGTGGGGCGCACCGAAGACGAGGATCTCAAGGCCCTCCGGTCCGCCCTCGTAGCCTCGCCACGTGCCGGGTGGGACGCGAACCACGTCCCACACCTTGAGCTCGACGATCTCCTCGTCAAGCTTCATCCGCCCGCTCCCGCGCACGACCACGTAGATCTCCTCCTGCTCCTTATGCGTGTGGCCGTATGGGAAGCGATAGTCGGGCGGGATGCGCTGGTAGCAAAGGCCGCACTGCTCAAGCCCGAGCGCCTTGCCTGCATGGCGAAACTCCAGATCCGGCGCGCCGTCGAAGTTGGACCCGAGATCCTCCAGATCCTCCTTGAGGTTCGTGAGCGCGAACGGCACGGCCGCGATCCTACTATTCATCTCCGCCCCGCCGGGCCCCGCTAAATCTCTGTGCGACGCGTCCGAGGGATTCGCCAGCACTTCGACAGCGCAGAGTCTTGAACGCCCATATATCACGCAATCAACGACCAGCGTCCTTCCGCGTCCTCGGACGTGTAGCTGCGGTTGAGGCGCGCCTCCAGGCGGTCAAGGCCCTGCGGATAGCCCTCAGTTCCCCCACTGCGGCTGCTTCCGCATGTGACCGACGACTCGATCACCGCCGACAGTTTTCCCCCGGCGCCACGCGGCGGCTATATGTTCAGAAGCACTTGGCACACGCATTGGCACGCGATACGCGCCTCGGCGACCGCCGAGGCACCCCGCCTACACGCCGTCGCGTAACGCAGACGCCAGCCCATCGCGATGGCCACCGACGAGCAGCGAGGTGACGCGAAGTCGTTTATCTAAAGAACAATGGGTCCAACCGAAGGAGGATCTTGATGCGGAAGCTGATCTACTCGATGACTATGTCGCTGGACGGCTACATCGCCGGACCCGATGGCGCGATCGACTGGACGGTGCCCGACGAGGAGCTGTTTCTGTTCCACACCCAGCAGATACAGGAGACTGGTGTGCATCTCTGCGGACGGCGGCTCTACGAAACAATGGTCTACTGGGAGACCGCTGAGGAGAGTCCGCTCCTCGCGGAGCACGTCAAGTTCGCCCAAATCTGGAAGGCCCTGCCGAAGGTCGTGTTCTCCACGACGCTGGAGAGCGTCGTGGGCAACACCAGGCTGGCCAGGGACAGCGTCGGCGAGGAGGTCTCAAGGCTCAAGGAACAGCCCGGAACGAACATCGCCGTCGGCGGCGCCGGCCTCGCC
>JBAPPP010000092.1:0-1728 GCA_049280175.1 Rhodanobacter sp. | reverse complement strand
CGCTGTTGTCCAACAGTGACCACGCCGGGCGTACGGCTGGCGTAGGGAAGTCGGCAGTGGTTATCGGGATCACCCGCGGCTTCCGCGCTATCAAGCCATGCGCGGCCGCCTGCTCGAAAATGGCGCTGGCAAAGCCGTGCCACGTGGTGGCACCACTGGCGACCAGATGATGCGTGCCCCTCAGCTGCCGACGCTGCTCGGCATCAGCCTGCTGCCAGCGATCCAGCGCGGCGAGGCTGGCTCGGACGATCAGCGTGGTGTCGGTCGGCGCACCGTGCTGGTCGGCGACCACGCGCAGCTCGTCGCGTTCGCTGCCCAGGCGCAGCATGGTGCGCAGAAAGTTATGGCCATGCGCGGCATAGACCCATGCCGTGCGCAGGATCAGATGATCGGCGCCGCTGTCGCGTAGTGCTTGCTCGCCGGCCAACTTGCTGCGGCCGTAGGCGCCCAGTGGCGCGGTCGGTGAGTCAACGGCATATGGCTGCGACTGGCTGCCGTCGAACACGTAGTCAGTCGAATAATGGACCACCAGCGCCGCGTGCGCTTTTGCCCAGCCGCCAAGCACAGCGACGGCCTCGCCATTGACGCGGTTGGCCATGTCAGGTTCTTGTTCAGCGCGATCGACGGCCGTATAGGCGGCGGCATTGATGATCACATCGGGCTGTACGCGGTCGAGCAGGGCGGCCAGGCTGTCCGGGGCGGCAAGGTCGGCGGTCTCGCCGATGCCGCCACCCGTCAGCATGCCATCGCGACTGGCAGCGACCCATTCGCCGCGCACGGCACGATCGGCTTGGAGCGAGATGGCCTGGTCGAGACCGGCGCGATCCAAAAACGTGCGGCCAAGCTGACCGTTGGCGCCAAGTAGCAGGATTTTCACGGGCTGAAAACGGGCAGTCGATGGGTAGCGACATCTCTCAGTAGCGGCGTCCTGATGTCTTTGTCCGACAACAGTGGATCGCTCACCGGCCAGTCGATACCGAGATCGGCGTCGTTCCAGCGAATGCCGGCGTCGGCCTCGCGGTCATAGAGCGCCGTGCACTGATAGGTGAACGTGGCGAATTCGGACAGCACGCAGAAACCATGCGCAAAGCCTTCTGGCACCCAGAAGTGGCGATGATTTTCCGCTGTGAGCATGACGCCGATCGATTGGCCGAACGTGGGCGACCCATGACGGATATCCACGGCCACGTCGTATACCTCACCTTCGAGCACGCTGACGAGCTTGCCCTGGGGATTCGGCCACTGGTAGTGCAGGCCGCGCAACACGCCCCTGGCCGAACGCGAAACGTTGGTCTGGATGAAGTCGGCCTGGATGCCCGCCTTCTCCCACTGGCCCTGGTTGTAGCTCTCGTAGAAAAAGCCGCGGCTATCGCCGAACACTTGCGGTTCGATGATCAGCGCCCCGGGCAGCGAGGTTTCGATCACTTTCATCGCGTGTATCCCTGCTGGGTGAGCTGCTGCAGGTATTGGCCATAGCCGGTCTTGGTCAGCGGCGCGGCCAGTTTCAGCAGCTGCTCGGCGTCGATCCATCCGTTGAGGTAAGCGATTTCTTCCGGACAGCACACCTTGAGGCCTTGCCGATTTTCGATCGTCTGGATGTAGTTACCCGCTTCCATCAGTGAATCGTGTGTGCCGGTGTCGAGCCAGGCGAAGCCGCGGCCAAGCTGTTCCAGATGCAGCGAATCATCGTCGAGGTAGCAGCGGTTGAGGTCGGTGATTTCCAGTTCG
>JBAPPP010000091.1:0-3224 GCA_049280175.1 Rhodanobacter sp. | reverse complement strand
CTCACAACCCAAAACCCAAAGCCCAAAGCCCAAAGCCCAAAGCCCAAAGCCCAAAGCCCAAAGCCCAAAGCCCAAAGCCCAAAGCCCAAAGCCCAAAGCCCAAAGCGCAGGCTATGCAGGGTGCGGCTTCAACCCAGTTTCTGCGCCTGTTCGCGCAATGCGGTCAGGGTGACGTTCCAGTCAGTGATGCGCTGGCGCTCCTGCGTGACTACCTCTGCCGGTGCATTGGCGACGAAGTTGGCGTTGCCGAGTTTGCCTTCGCACTTCTTGATTTCGACTTCGATGCGGGTGATTTCCTTGCCGAGGCGTACTTTCTCGGCGCCGAGATCGATCAGGCCGGCGAGAGGGATCATCACACGCAGCGAACCGACCACGGCCGCGGCAGCGGCGGGTTCGTCAGTGCCGCTTTCGATCCACTGTGGTGACTCGACGCGGGCGAGGAAGCTGATCTGCGCGGCGAACTTCGCGACGCGCGCGCGATCGCTGGCATCGCCATCGGCGAGCAGCAGCGGAATGGTCTTGCCGGGCGAGATATTCATTTCCGAACGGATCTTGCGAATGCCGCTGAGCACGTTCTTGAACCACTCGATCTCGGCCGTCGCAGCGTCGTCCGCAACGATTTCGTCAGCCTTTGGCCACGGGCGTTGCATCAGGCTGCCTTCGGCAAGACCGAGCTTCGGCGCCACGGCCTGCCAGATTTCCTCGGTGATGAAGGGAATCACCGGATGCAGCGCGCGCAGCACGCTCTCCAGCACCACCAGCAGTGTGTGCCGGGTCGATGCCGCCGCCGCAGCGTCATCACCGTTCAACGCTGGCTTGGACAGCTCGAGGAACCAGTCGCAGAACTCATTCCAGACGAATTCGTAGAGCTCCTGCGCGAGGTAGTCGAAGCGGTAGCTGACGAAGTGCTGCTCGACATCGGTGAGCGTCTGCTTGAGGCGGGTAAGTATCCAGCGCTCGGCCTCGGTCACCGGCAGCTTCCCTTCTCCCGTTGGGAGAAGGTGGCGCGCAGCGACGGATGAGGGTTCGGACGTGCCAGAAGCTGATGCACCGTCCGAATCCTCAGCGGGCTCAAGATTCATCAGCACGAATCGCGATGCATTCCACAGCTTGTTGCAGAACGACTTGTAGCCTTCCGCGCGCTTGATGTCGAAGTTGATCGTGCGGCTGTAGCTGGCCAGTGCAGCGAACGTGAAGCGCAGCGCGTCGGTGCCGATCGCCGGGATGCCTTCCGGGTAATCCTTGCGGATGCGCTTTTCGACCTTCTCGCGCACCTGCGGAATCAGCAGCGACTTGGTGGATTTTTCCACCAGCGGCTCCAGCTCGATGCCGTCGATCAGGTCCAGCGGGTCCAGTGTGTTGCCCTTGGACTTGGACATCTTCTGGCCTTCCGCGTCGCGCACGATCGCATTGATGTACACCTCGCGGAATGGCACCTGGCCAGTGAAGTACTTGGTCGCCATCACCATCCGGGCGACCCAGAAGAAGATGATGTCGAAGCCGGTGACCAGCACCGCGCTGGGCAGGAAGATCTTGTCGTTTTCCCAATTGGCGACGATCTCACCGCGTTCGTTCTTCACCGGGCCGTCAGCTGGCCAGCCCAGCGTGGAGAACGGCCACAGCGCGGAGCTGAACCAGGTATCGAGCACGTCATCGTCCTGGCGCAACGCGCCGACCGGAGCGACCGCCGCGTTCGCACGCGCGTCTGCCTCGTCTTCGCCCACAAAGATGTTGCCGGCTTCGTCGTACCACGCCGGGATGCGATGTCCCCACCACAGCTGCCGGCTGATGCACCAGTCCTGGATGTTGTCCAGCCACTGTGTGTAAGTCGTTGCCCAGTTCTCCGGCACGAACTTGATTTCGCCCGAACGCACCGCGTCCAGTGCTGGTTCGGTGATCGCCTTGCGGCCGCCTGGACGTCCATCCGGCTGCACGTCGGAGGTGAGGTCGACGAACCATTGGTCGGTCAACATCGGCTCGATTACCGCGTCCGAGCGCTGGCTTATCGGCACCTGCAGCTTGTGCGGCTTGGTCTCGACCAGCAGGCCGAGGGTTTCCAGATCGGCCAGTACGGCCTTGCGCGCATCGTAGCGATCGAGACCCTGGTACTTCGCCGGTGCGTTGCCGTTGATCTTTGCGTCCAGCGTGAAGATTTCGATCGGTGTGAGTTTGTGGCGCTGACCGATCGCGTAGTCGTTGAAGTCATGCGCAGGTGTGATCTTCACGCAGCCGGTGCCGAAATCCTTGTCGACATAGTCGTCGGCGATCACTGGAATTTCGCGATCGCTGAGCGGCAGCGTCAGCATCTTGCCGATCAGGTGCTGATAGCGCTCATCGTCCGGATGCACGGCCACGGCGACGTCGCCGAGCATCGTCTCCGGGCGGGTGGTGGCGACCACGACGCTCTCGTCGCTGCCGCTGACGGGATAGCGGATCGACCACATGTGGCCGTCGCGCTCCACGTTGTTCACTTCCAGATCCGACACTGCCGTACCCAGCAGCGGATCCCAGTTCACCAAACGGTTGCCGCGGTAGATCAGCCCCGCGCGATACCAGTCGATAAACACCTTGCGCACCGCGGCCGAGAGACCTTCGTCCATCGTGAAGCGCTCGCGCGACCAGTCGGCCGCGGCGCCGATGCGGCGCATCTGGTTGGTGATGGTGGAGCCGGATTCCTCCTTCCACCGCCACACGCGCTCGATGAACGCATCGCGCCCCAGGTCGTGCCGCGACTTGTTCTCGACGGCCAGCTGGTTCTCCACGATCTTCTGCGTGGCGATGCCCGCATGATCGGTGCCCACCTGCCACAGCGTGTTCATGCCGCGCATGCGCTGGTAGCGCACCAGCATGTCCATCACGGTCTGCTGGAACGCATGCCCCATGTGCAATGTGCCGGTGACATTCGGCGGCGGCAGCAGGATGCAATACGGCTCGCCCTTGCCCGAGGGCTGGAACGCACCACTGGCTTCCCAGCGCGCATACCACTTCGACTCGATCTGGCGGGGCTCGAAACTCTTTTCCATCGGGATTGGGCTCGGTGGCGGGCGCGGGGGCACACGCTTGGTCTTGGGGGAAAGCGCTGATTGTACGGGGAGGGGGCTGGGCTGCCAAAAATGGCTGGTTGCGGGCTTACCCCCTCTCCCTTTGGGAGAGGGGGTAAGGGTTCGGGTGCTCGCTGGAACGCTGAAATTTCGTCACCCCTGCGAAGGCAGGGGCCCAGCGCC
>JBAPPP010000090.1:0-4010 GCA_049280175.1 Rhodanobacter sp. | reverse complement strand
GCGTGGCCTATGGGGTGGTGGTCTTTTTCGTGATGAATTATGTGGTCAGGCCACTGTCCGCCGCGTGGCCCAAGACGCACTTCACGCCCGCAGGGTTCGTCGAGAACATGCTCGCCATGTTGCTGTTTGGACTGATCGTGGCGTATTGCGCGCGCGCGTTCTTCAATAGCAGCGTTGACCAGCAGCGTCGCCCTGGCTGACCCATCGTGATTCCACATTTCAGCGATCATGCCGCCAACGAACGCACCTACCTGGCCTGGGTGCGCACCGCGATCACTGTGATGGCGTTCGGCTTCCTGCTGGAGCGCTTCGACATCTTTCTTTTCTATGCCAGCCATGCCGCCGGGCAGGCAGTTTCGGGGCTGCATCTGCATGCCTCCGAGTGGCTTGGCCTGGTCTTGCTGCTGTTCGGCGCCTTCGTGGTGCTGCTCGCCACCTATCGCTTCAACCGCAATCGCAAGCTTATCGACAGCGACAGCAGCTGCGCCTATGGCGGCTTGCTGCTGGAGCGATTGATGACCGGATCCCTGATCTTGATGGCGGTGTTCCTGGTGGTATACGTGGCGCGACAGATCCTTGCACTGGATTGAGAGGTTTCCGTGGCATTGGCCGGCCGACCAACCGACGTCACGAAGTACTGACACCCGCGCTGGTCGAATCGACGGGAGCGCACGGCACCTGGCCCCCTGCCGATCACCCGCTATCGGAGACAAGGTCGCGTCGTCTTCACAGCATGGGGCGCGAGAATGCCTCCGCGCCCGCAGTGGCACAAACCATCGGGCCGCTGTTCTGGCCGTCTACCTTCCATCACAGGGATGCGCGGGATGCAACGACCTATCTGGATTCGGCTTGAGTTGGCGGGTAAGCAGTGACACTCATTCATCGACGTGCAGGCATTATTCTTGCGCTGGCTATGCTTGAGCTTGCGCTCGGCGCCTGCTCATCGATGCGCACCGATTTCGCCAAACGACCTTCAAAGGCATTACCGCCGACAACCAGTACGCCAAGCGGGCATTACATCCGGTCCGAGGTAAACCAGCACCCGGATCAATCCGGCTTCCGCCTGCTTACGAACAACAACAATGCGCTGATGAGCCGCATCGCTCTCGCCGATCATGCGCAACACTCGATCGATCTGCAGTACTACATCTTCGACAACGATGCGACGGGGCGACTGGTGGCGCAACGCCTGTTGACGGCGGCCGACCGTGGTGTACGGGTACGGATCCTGCTCGACGATATCAATGTGCATAACGAGATCGACATGCTGGATGCGCTCAATGCGCACCCGAACATCAAGGTCCGATTGTTCAATCCGTTCAATACGCGCGACCCGTCCATGCTGTCCAAGATGACGCAATTCCTGTTCGATGCGCATCGGCTCAACCGACGCATGCACAACAAGTCGTACATCGTGGACAGCAACGTGGCGATCGTCGGCGGTCGCAATATTGGCGACGGCTATTTCGATGCCGGTCGTGATACGAATTTCCGCGACCTTGACCTGATCGCGATCGGGCCAGTCGTGAAGGAGGCGTCACACGCGTTCGACGAATACTGGAATAGCGATGCCGCGTACCCGGTTACGGCCTTCCGAGGCAAGCGTGCTAATGGCTACGATTTAGCGAAACTTCGGGTGGACCTGACCCGTGATGCACGCGCATTCGCGCAATCAGACTATGCGCAAGCGACACTGGATGCACTTCCCGATGGCCCCACGGCAGATCGCCCCGGCGCTTGGTTTTGGGGGCCGGCCACGCTGGTCGCCGACCAGCCAGACAAGATCAACGCCACGACCGATGACCCCTCATTGCGCATCGGCCCGCAAGTCAAGTCGATGATCGATCAGGCGCAGCAGAACGTGTTGCTGATATCTCCCTACTTCGTTCCCGGGAAAAGTGGTACGCGTTATCTCACCGGCCTCGTTGCACGGGGCGTGAGCGTGAATGCGCTGACGAATTCGTTAGCCTCTTCGGATGAGCCGGCCGTGCATGCGGGGTATTCGCGCTATCGGTATGCGCTGCTCGAAGGTGGCGTGCAGCTGCACGAGTTGCGGCCCGCCCCTGGTGCAAGCCAACCGACGACCGCGAGGGGAACATCGTCCGGCATCAGCCTGCACGCCAAGGCCATCGTGGTGGACGAGCAGTGGGTGTTCGTCGGCTCGATGAACCTGGATCAGCGCTCGAAATTGCTCAACACCGAGATGGGCATCATTGTCGACTCTCAGCAGCTGGCCAACGCGGTGACACAGTTTTTCGATGAGGCCATCCTGCCCGCAAGCGCCTATGACGTAGTGCTGAACGCAAAAGGCACGCCCCGGGCGGGGGAAATACAATGGCGGACGAGCGACAACGGCAAGCCAGTGACCTATGACCGTGATCCGGAAGCCACCGTTAAACGTCGGCTGGAGGTTTCGTTCCTCAAGCTGTTGCCCATTGAGGGAATGCTCTAGGAGTCCGTCGCCAGGGGGCTTCTCGTGATCACCCTTCCTGCACCTTGCCGACACACTGTATGTGTTTTGATCACGGTTGCTGAAGCCGCACCTGCGAAAAGCCGGTTAGCCCGGGTACACCTTGTCGACTATCGACTGAACAGCAATCGATAACCCGGTACCAATCGTCATTCGAATCGTTAGTGCCAAGCTATCGTAGACCGATACAGTCGGCCTCCAAGGGATACCCATGAAATTGCACGAACGTACGAATCGCCAGCTGGCGATGCGATTGCCCCTGCCCCGCCGCATGATCATGTGGCTGGCGGCAGCCTGCTTCATGGCGATACCGTTTTCGTCGTTTGCCGGGGTATTCATTTCAGTGGCCATCGCGCCGCCGCCGCTGCCGATCTACGCGCAGCCCATGGTGCCCGGCCCCGGGTATATCTGGACACCGGGTTACTGGTCCTACGCCAGCGACGGCGGCTATTTCTGGGTTCCTGGCACCTGGGTGCTGGCGCCTTATGCGGGGGCGCTATGGACGCCGGGATACTGGGGCTGGAATAACGGCTTCTATGTCTTCAACGGCGGTTATTGGGGCCCGCACGTGGGTTTCTACGGCGGCATCAACTACGGCTATGGCTACGGTGGCAGAGGCTATTCGGGCGGCTACTGGAACCATGGCTCGTTCAACTACAACCGGACCGTCATCAACAACACGACGATCAACCGCGTCAGCTTCAACGGTGGCCGGGGCGGCTTGAACGTTCGACCCTCAGCGCAGGAGCAGCTAGCTGTGCGCGATCGGCACATGGAACCACTGGCAGCACAACAGCAACAGATCCACATGGCCAGCCAGAACACCGCCATGCGCGCTTCGGTAAACCATGGCGCACCAGCAATTGCCGCCACACAGCGAGCGGGAGCCTTCAGTGGTAGCGGTGTGGTTGGAGCACGTGGCGCGAATTCGGCGATGGGAGCAGGTGTGGCCAGGGCAAATGCCCCCAGTACGCGCACCGCTCGAGTGAGCGACCCCGCTACGTCCCGCGGTAACGTGACTGCTCAACACGCCAATGGAGCCCGCACCTCCAGCGTTCGCTCGTCGACCAATGCGCCGCGAAACACCAACGTCCAACGGACGGCGCAGACCAGCCATGCGACCGCGCGCCCCACACATACCGGTAATGCAAATCAAGGATCCGCTCGACAGGGATCCACGCGGTCGGCCGCGACCTATCACCCGGCGCCTGCCGCGCATTCCACCCAGCAGGCTCGTCCGCAGGCACAGGCTCGTCCGCAGCCACAAGCCCGTCCGCAGCCACAGGCACGTCAGCAACCACAGCAGCACCAGCCAGCCCGCGGCGGAAATCAGGGGGAGCACAAGCCGCAGCAACATTGATTCCTCGCGCACGTGTGCGAAGTGACCCAACGAAAAGGCCAGAGCAATCTGGCCTTTTTATTTCATCGAGGTCCGCGCACTCGATCGGGATCAGGAAGCCATCGGTTCAACCACCGCGTCGTCAGGAAGATCACGCGTCGACTGCCGGACTGCCACGCGGTCACGCAATCGCAGGAACGG
>JBAPPP010000089.1:0-3994 GCA_049280175.1 Rhodanobacter sp. | reverse complement strand
GGTCTACATCGCGCCGACACGAGTGAACCTGCAACTGGCGCAGGAACGCTGGCCGCAGGTGCGTTTCTCGAACACTCGCGAGCACGCGGCGTCGGTGCCAGTTTAAGGCTGTCTGGGGGTGCTGCGCCTTCGTTGAACTTACTCGACAAGCATCCCCGTCACCTCAAATCGTCATCCCTGCGAAGCCAGGGATCGTAGGTTGGGGTGAGCGCAGCGATGCCCAACACCCCCACCTCGAAGCACCACGCAACCCCATGTTGGGCATCGCGATGCTCACCCCAACCTACCTCGGTGACCCGAAACCCTCAGCCACCCTCGCGGCTTCAAGGGACTGGAATGACGAGCTGGAGGGCAGCCCGGATTGTTTTTCGGTGATCTGCATAGGTGGCAAGCAGCGCTGCTAATCTGCTCACAATTTCAGGGGATACACATGCCGAACGAACCTATCGCCTTCGTCACGCCAACGGACGCGCCGAGCTGGCAGCGCTGGTTGGTGTTCTCACCCACAGCCCGGATCATTTTTTTCGCTGCGATGTTGATCGGGTTCGGCATGGTCACGCGTACGGCCGTTGTCGCGCTGGGCTGGCTCGCGAAGACGGCCGACCCGCTGCACCACGCGCTGGCGACACTCAGCCTGCAACTGGTGCCGGCGTTGCTTGGCTACGCGATTCTGGTTCGCCTGATCGAGCGGCGGCGCATGTCTGAACTGTCGCCGCGTGCCATTCCAACCTATGGTCTCGTCGGCCTAATCAGCGGTGCCGTGTTGTTCAGTGCGGTAGTCGGCGTGCTTGACCTGGCCGGCAGCTACCACGTGACGGGCACCGACCCGCAGGTGGATTGGTTGCCGGGAGTGCTGGTCGCCGGCATCGGCGCAGGGATCGGCGAGGAGATCATTGCGCGCGGCGTGATCTTCCGCATTGTGGAGGAAGGACTCGGCACCTGGTGGGCACTGCTGATCTCCGCACTTTTTTTCGGCGGCGCGCACATCTTCAATCCGGGCGCCACGCTGTGGAGTTCGGCCGCCATCGCGATCGAAGCAGGCCTGCTGCTGGCCATGATCTATCACATCACCCGCTCGCTGTGCGCCTGCATCGGCCTGCATGCGGGCTGGAACATCATGCAGGGCACCGTCTACGGCATTCCGGTTTCCGGTGGCGCCAGCAAAGGCTGGCTGATCTCCAACCGCACCGGCCCGGACTGGCTGAGCGGTGGCGTGTTCGGTGCGGAGGCTTCAGTAGTGGCCTTACTGGCCTGCTCGCTGGTCACGCTGGCGTTGCTGGTCGTCGCGCTACGCCGCGGCAGCATCGTGCCACCAGGATGGCGGCGCTGATCACAGCGGCATCGCTACCCACGTAGCATGCTGACGGCTACTCTGGTTCCAGCATGCCCGCCCGTGCTGTCTGGAATGGGTGCAGTGGTACTTCCTCACGGCACACGGTGAAATGAGCATGGTCGACACGCAAGTAACGAAGCAACATTCCTGGCTCGCCAACCTGCCGGGACGCCACAAGATCCTGTTGGCCATCTTTCCTCTGCTGACCTTGGTCGTGCTCGCCAGCCTGGGTACGTTCAATGCGCTGCGACTGCAGCAACAGACAAGCCGCTGGGTGCAGCACACCTATCAGGTGTTGCTGACCATCGACGAGGCCCGACAGGCCTACCAGATCAGCGTTATCAGCGTTCGCGGCTACGTCCTGTCACCAGGTCCCGACGAGCTGGCGGCGTACGAGAACGGCAAGCAGCAGTTCGCACAAACCACCGACAGATTGCGAACACTCACACTTGATAATCCGCTCCAGCAGGTACGCATCGATCGCCTGCTGAATCTGGTTACCCAATGGGAGAACGAAATCGGCGCCAGCGTGATCGCGCCCCTGCGCGACCAGCAGCAAACCGATCCGGCGCAAGCACTGGCGCAGCGCATCCGTATCCGCGATGACTACCTGGCTCACAGCACGTCGCGAGCACCGGCCATCAATGCCGTGCTTGGACAAATGACCGACACCGAGCAGTCGCTGCTCGCCACCCGTAACCGCGTGATGGACAGCACGCTCCGGGCACTGCGCATCGGCAACGCGATTGCAGCGCTGGCTGCGCTGCTATTCGGCATGTACGCAATCAGTATGACCAAGCGGCTGGTCACCTCCCCGTTACGGCAGATCACCGACCTGATGAACCGCGTGGCGGCGAGCGATACCTCCGTCGTGGTGACCCGTCTGGGCCGGCGCGACGAAATAGGCGAGATCGCGCGCGGGCTGCAGGTATTCAAGCAGATGGTGATGGATGCCAAGGATCAGAACTGGCTCAAGACCCAGGTAACCACGGTATCCCACCGGCTGCAGCAAGCAACCACCCATCGCGAGTTCGGCGGGTGGCTGGTCAGCGAGCTGGTACCGCTGTTCAAGGGCGGCGTCGGCCTGTTTTACGCTTACGACGACACGCGCCTGCGGCTGGACCTGCTGGGCAGCTACGGCCTGCGCCTGGACAGCCGTGCGACGGATCAGTACGTGCCAGGCGAGGGGCTGGTTGGCCAATGCGCGACGGATCGCAAGCCGATCTTGCTCGATAACCTGCCGGAAAATTACGTACACATCGATTCCGGCAGCGGCGAAGCCGCGCCCCGCAACATCGCGATTCTGCCGGTGCTCTACCGCGGCTGCCTGATCGGCGTACTGGAACTGGCCGGCTTCAGCGCGCTCACACCGTTGCAGTTGCTGCTGCTGGATGAGCTGCTGCCGATCGTTGCGCTGACCCTCGAAAATCTCAACCGCGCGATCGACACGCAGGATCTCCTGGAACGCACGAAGGAGCAGGCTGACGAACTGCGCGTGTCCGAACTGGTGATGCGGCAGCAGAAGGAGGTATTGCGCGACAACAATGACGCCTTGCAGGCCAAGACCGCCGAACTGGAAGAACAGTCCGAACAGCTGATCGCTTCGGAGGAGGAGCTGCGCGTACAGGCCGAGGAACTGCTAGCCTCCAATGAGGAGTTGCGCGAGAAGACCGACACGCTCAACCGGCAGAAGCATGTGCTGGAAGATCTGCAGCGGGACACGGCGGACAAGGCCGACGAGTTGGCGCGGGCCAGTCAGTACAAATCCGATTTTCTCGCAAACATGTCGCATGAACTGCGCACGCCGCTGAACAGCCTGCTGATCCTTTCACGCAATCTCGCCGACAACGACACCGGCAACCTCGATGAAGAACAGATCGAATCGGCGCGCATCATCAACGATGCCGGCACCAGCCTGCTGCATCTGATCAACGACATCCTCGATCTGTCCAAGATCGAGGCGGGCAAGATGGAACTGCTCATCGACGAGCTGCCGCTGGCCGACCTGCAGCGCCGACTTCAGCGTACGTTTTCGCACGTCGCCGAGAAAAAGGGCCTGGGCTTCACGGTAGAGATCGAGCCCGGCCTGCCGACGGTTCTGCGTACCGACAGCGCCAAACTCGAGCAGATCGCCAACAACCTGCTCAGCAACGCATTCAAGTTCACCGCGCAGGGCGCCGTTGCCGTGCGCATCGGCCGTCCGGGCAGCGACATCACGGTTCCCGACACACTGGCCGACCAGCCGGTCATCGCGATGACGGTGAGCGATACGGGCATCGGCATTCCGGCTGACAAGTTCCAGAACATCTTCAATGCGTTCGAGCAGGTCGACGCCAGCACTAGCCGACAGTTCGGCGGTACGGGACTGGGCTTGGCGATTTCGCGGCGGATGAGCATGCTGCTGGGCGGCGACATTGTTCTACATAGCGAAAGCGGTCGCGGCAGCAGCTTCTCCGTACTGTTGCCCGAAACGCCCCCGGTCGAGCGCGCTGAAAATGCGCCACGGGCGGAGACGCCAACGCTTGCTCGACCTATGTCGGCTCACCTGTTGCCAGACGCCGTCGAGGATGATCGCCGCTCGCTGCAGCCCGGCCAGATCACGATCCTGGTGATCGAAGACGACCCGCCGTTTGCGCGGATCCTGATCGACATGATCCACCG
>JBAPPP010000088.1:0-8269 GCA_049280175.1 Rhodanobacter sp. | reverse complement strand
CTTTTGCCAGCGACGGAGCGTTGTTGGCACTGCTCGAGGTCGATGCAGAGGGACGCACACGCATTCTGCGCGGCTTCAACCTGCCACCAGACTGACTATTTATGCTCGTAAGCCGCATCCGCACTTGTTGAAACACCACTCGCATCAGTAGAATAGACAGGTTATTTCAACGCATTCATTCATCTAAGCGAAGCTTGCGCAACGTCATCACGGTGACGTTGCGCAAGCTTCGCATCGCCTTTTAAGGAAGAGATACCCATGTCCCTCACTGCAGAACAAACCGGCAAGATCATTGCTGATTTCGGCCGCGTGCCGAACGATACCGGCTCGTCGGAAGTCCAGGTGGCGCTGTTGTCCGCCCGCATCGACCACCTCACTGGCCATTTCAAAGAGCACAAGCAGGATCACCATTCCCGCCGTGGTCTGCTGAAGCTGGTCAACCAGCGCAAGCGTCTGCTCAGCTATCTGAAGGATCGCGATCTTGCGCGCTATCAGACCCTGATCGAACGCCTCGGCCTGCGCCGTTAATTCACCGGACGAGGAGTAGAACAACGTGGCAAAAGTAACCAAGTCATTCCAGTACGGTAGTCACGAAGTCACACTGGAGACGGGCGAAATTGCCCGCCAGGCGTCCGGTGCGGTCATGGCCAGCATGGGCGGCACCGTGGTGCTCGTCACCGCTGTGGCCGCAACCAAGCAGAAGGAAGGGCAGGATTTCTTCCCGCTCACCGTCGATTACGTCGAAAAGTTCTATTCCGCCGGTCGCATCCCGGGTGGCTTCTTCAAGCGCGAAGGCCGTCCGACCGAGAAGGAGACGCTGACCTCGCGTCTGATCGATCGTCCGGTGCGCCCGCTGTTCCCGGAAGACTTCAAGAACGAAGTGCAGGTCATCGCGCAGGTCGTATCGCTCAACCCCGAGGTTGACGGCGACATCGTTGCGCTGCTGGGCGCGTCCGCCGCGCTGAGCCTGGCCGGTATCCCGTTCAAGGGTCCGATCGGTGCCGCCCGCGTGGGTTACGCCAATGGTCAGTACTTGCTGAACCCGTCGCACACCGAGCTGAAGACCTCCGAGTTGGATCTGGTCGTCGCCGGTACCGCTGGCGCCGTGCTGATGGTGGAATCCGAAGCGAAGCTGTTGTCCGAAGATGTGATGCTGGGCGCGGTGATGTTCGGTCACCAGCAGATGCAGATCGCCATCCGCGCGATCGCCGAGCTGGCCGCCGAAGCTGCCAAGCCGTCGTGGGACTGGCAGCCGCCGGCCCGCAACGAGTCGCTGGTTGCCGCCATCAAGGGCGCCGTCGGCAACAAGCTGGACGAAGCGTTCCAGGTTCGCGACAAACTGCAGCGCCGCGACGCGATCTCCGCGATCAAGGCTGACGTGCTGGGTGAGCTGAAGGCACAGGCTGAAGCGAATGCCTGGCACTCTGCCGACCTCTCGAAGGAATTCGGCGAGCTCGAATATCACACCATGCGCGACAGCGTGTTGAAGACCAAGGTGCGTATCGACGGCCGTCAGCTGGATGACGTCCGCGCGATCAACGTGCGCGTCGGCGTGCTGCCGCGTACTCACGGCTCGGCACTGTTCACCCGCGGCGAGACGCAGGCACTGGTCGTAGTCACCCTGGGCACAACGCGCGATGCACAGATCATCGATGCGCCGGAAGGCGAGTCGAAAGATCCGTTCCTGTTCCATTACAACTTCCCTCCGTTCTCGGTTGGCGAAGCGGGTCGTTTCGGTGCGCCGAAGCGTCGCGAGATCGGCCACGGCCGCCTCGCCAAGCGCGGCGTGCAGGCTGTGAAGCCGAGCATCGAAGAGTTTCCGTACGTGGTTCGCGTCGTCTCGGAAATCACCGAGTCGAACGGTTCTTCGTCGATGGCTTCGGTGTGCGGTTCCTCGCTCGCGATGATGGATGCAGGTGTGCCGTTGAAGGCGCCGGTGGCCGGTATCGCGATGGGTCTGGTCAAGGAAGGCGGCGACTTCGTCGTGCTGTCCGACATCCTGGGTGATGAAGATCATCTGGGCGACATGGACTTCAAGGTAGCCGGTAGTGCTGATGGCATTTCCGCGCTGCAGATGGACATCAAGATCGACGGCATCACCGAAGAGATCATGAAGGTGGCGCTGGAGCAGGCCAAGCGTGGTCGTCTGCATATCCTCGGCGAGATGAGCAAGGCGCTCACCACCGCACGTACGGAAATGAGCGAGTACGCCCCGCGTCTGATCACCATCAAGATCCACCCGGACAAGATCCGTGAAGTGATCGGCAAGGGTGGCGCGACCATCCGTTCGATCACCGAAGAGACCGGCGCCACGATCGACATCAACGACGACGGCACCGTGATCATCGCCTCGGTCAACCGCGAAGCGGGCGACGCGGCGAAGAAGCGCATCGAGCAGATCGTTTCCGACGTCGAGCCGGGCCGCATCTACGAAGGCAAGGTTGCCAAGCTGATGGACTTCGGTGCATTCGTGACCATCATGCCGGGCAAGGACGGCCTGGTGCACGTGTCGCAGATCTCCAGCGAGCGCGTCGAGAAAGTCTCCGACAAGCTCAAGGAAGGCGATATCGTCAAGGTCAAGGTGCTCGAAGTGGACAAGCAGGGCCGCATCCGCCTGTCGATGAAGGCTGTGCTGGAAGACGAAAACGCGAACGCCTGAGTTTTAAGGTCAGTGTGATTCCACAAGGCCCGGTTCATACCGGGCCTTGTGCGTTCTGGCGTCGGCGTTGGTCGCGCCAATGCCCTGATGCGAATGTTCAACTGCTGGTGTATTCACGCAACATGCTTTTGCTAGGATGAAGAGAACCTTGCGCGAGGATGCACCGATGGCCGACGATTTCATCAAGGATGATTTCATCAGGAACTACCAGGCCCTGGCACAACAGTCCTGGGATGCCTGGACCCGGCAGTTGCAGCAGCAGCAACAGCCGCCTGCGGCGAATCCGTTTTTCACGCCGCCGACAACGCCGGCCTCCGGCAACGACACGCTTGAGCGCACCTTGGCCGGCCTCAAGGGATATTTCGACTGGATGCAGGGCGCTGCCGCAAGCGGCGCGGCGGCTGGCAGTACGACGGGTTTTGCCGGAGATTGGCGCCAGCAGCTGCAACAGCTGTTCGGTGGCGCCAGCCAACCTTTTGCACAGGCGTTTGGCGGTATAGACAGCGCCGGTGCGGAAGGTTTTGCCCGGCAGTGGCAAACCTGGATGCAGGCTGCGCAACAGCCCGGTTTCGGTGATATGTCGGGCGCCCGTGCACAGGTACTCGGCCCGACACCCGCGTTCGGCCTGAATCGCGAGCAGCAAATGCAGCAGCAGGCTCTGAGCTCGGCGATTATGGAGTCGTTGCAGGCATCCGCACGCTACCAGTCCTTGATCCAGCGCGCCAATTCACAGGGCATGGAGCGCCTGCAGGACAAACTCTCGCAGCATGCCGAGCCCGGTCGCCAAGTCGAGTCGCTCAAGGCGCTCTACGACCTGTGGATCGACTCTGCCGAAGAAGCGTATGCCGAGATCGCGCTGTCGGAGGAATTCCGCGAAGTCTACGGTGAGATGGTCAACACGCAGATGCGCGTGCGCCAGCTGCAGCTGCAGCTGACCGAACAGCTCTGTCAGCAGCTGGGTGTGCCGACGCGCAGTGAGGTTTCGAGTCTTGGTGAACGATTGCAGGCATTGCGGCGCGAGATGGCTGCGCTCAAACATCAGCTTGCTGCCAGCCATTCGCCGGCAACCGCGGGAGTGAAAAGCCATGTCACCAACGCCGCGGTCAAACCAAAACGTTCAGCCGTAAAGAAGTCCGTTGCAAAAGCCCCGGTGGCGACGGCGCGCAAGGTCGCCGCCAAGAAGGCTGTCATCAAGAAGGCTGCGGTCAAGAAAGTCGCCGCCAAGAAAGTTGTCGCGAAGAGCAGCGCCACGGCTTCCAAGTCGCGCAGCAAACCCGTTACGCACGCCAGCTCGCGCAAGCGCAAGTAAGGAGACGCCGTCATGTACACGCCACTGCGTATCGACCCGACCAAGGCACTGGGCGACATTGCCACATTCCAGCGCAAGCTCGCCGCAGGCATGAGCCACCTGCGCAGCATGCGCGAGCCGGAGTATGCGAACACCCCGCGTGAACTGGTCTACAGCGAAGACAAGCTGAAGGTCTGGCACTTCAAGGGCAATGGCAAGCCGACCTCGAACACCCCGCTGCTGATCGTCTATGCCTTGGTCAATACGGTGTGGATGACCGACCTGCAGGCGGATCGCTCGATGGTGCGCAACCTGCTGGAGCAGGGCGAGGACGTCTATCTGATCGATTGGGGCTATCCCGATGGCGCCGATCGCTGGCTGACGCTGGACGATTACATCAACGGCTATCTTGATCGCTGTGTGGACGTCGTGCGCGAACGCCACGGGCTGGATGCGATCAACCTGCTCGGTATTTGTCAGGGCGGCGCGTTCTCGCTGTGCTACACCGCGCTGCATGCGGACAAGGTCAGGAACCTGATCACCATGGTCACGCCGGTGGACTTCCACACGCCGGACAACATGCTGTCGCACTGGTGCCGGAATTTGAATGTGGACCAGTTTGTCGACGTCATGGGCAACATCCCCGCTGGCCTGATGAACTACGTCTACCTCACGTTGAAGCCGATGCGGCTGAACCAGCAGAAGTACATCGGCATGGTCGACATCCTCGACAACCCGACCGAGCTGGAGAATTTCCTGCGCATGGAGCGCTGGATTTTCGATTCGCCGGATCAGGCCGGTGAGGCGTTCCGTCAGTTCATCAAGGATTTCTACCAGGGCAACAAGCTAATCAAGGGCACGCTCGAGATCGGCGGCAAACCGGTGGACCTTGGCATGGTGACGCAGCCGGTGCTGAACATATTTGCCGAGCAGGATCACCTGGTGCCGCCGGACGCCTCACGTGTGTTGGGCAGGCATGTCGGCACCACCGACTATACCCAGCTCGCGTTCAAGGGTGGCCATATCGGCATCTACGTGTCGGGCCGCGCACAACGAGAGGTGCCACCGGCTATCCATCAATGGCTGAGTGCGAGAGACTGACGCCTTTCCCGCGGAGATCGTTGGCTTATGGAAAAACGTCTGTATCGTTCGCGCAATGACCGGACGCTGGCTGGCGTCTGCGCTGGCATCGCCGAATATTTCGGCTGGGACCCGACCCTGGTGCGGGTTGCCTGGGTCTTGCTGACCCTGCTGGGCGGATCGGGCATCCTGCTCTATCTGATCATGTGGCTGGTCATGCCCGAAGCGCCGTGAGCAGGCCTGTTTCATGGCCCAGCCAGACCGCATCCGTTTAACTGAGTAGCAAAGACATACACATGGATTACGACCGTTACGACCGCATCCGCGCTGTGCAATGGCAGGGCGACCATCTGCGTTTGCTCGATCAGCGGCTGCTGCCGCGCGAGGAGCGCTGGATCGACTGCGGCAGCGCAAGCCAGATCACCCAGGCGATCAAGGACCTGGTCGTGCGTGGCGCGCCGGCGATCGGCATCGCCGCGGCGTGGGGTGTAGCACTGGCTGCAAAACAGGGTGAATCGCTAGACGAGGTGCTGCTCACGCTGCGCGCGGCGCGACCCACCGCGGTGAACCTGATGTGGGCGCTGGATCGCATGAAACGTCGCATCGCAGCCGGTGCCGATGCCGACGCGCTGGTACGCGAAGCCCAGGCCATCCAGGATGAAGATCTGGCAGCCAATCGCAAGATGGGTGCGCTGGGTGCGTCGCTGATTTCCGCGCATGCCGGCGTGCTGACCCACTGCAATACCGGTTCGCTGGCCACGGCGGGTTATGGCACGGCGTTGGGCGTGATTCGTGCCGGTGTGGCGATGGGTCAGATCTCCCGGGTCTACGCTGGCGAAACCCGGCCCTGGCAACAGGGCGCACGACTGACTATGTGGGAGCTGGTACGCGATGGCATACCGGCACAGCTGATTGCCGATTCCGCTGCCGCGCATCTGATGAAATCCGGTGCCGTGCAATGGGTGATCGTTGGCGCAGACCGCATCGCGGCCAACGGCGATACGGCGAACAAGATCGGTACCTACCAGCTGGCGATCAGCGCGAAATATCACGGTGTCAAATTCATGGTGGTGGCGCCGTCCTCCACCGTCGACATGGCCACCGGCACCGGCGAGGAAATCGAGATCGAGCTGCGCGACCCCACCGAGCTGCTCAGCACGGCTGGCCAGCGCACCGTGGTGGAAGGGGCGCATGCGTGGAACCCGGTGTTCGACGTGACCCCGGCTGAACTGATTGACGCGATCGTGACCGAACGTGGCGTGATCGAACGGCCGAACAGCATCGCGATGCAGGCGATGTTCGGGTGGTGAAACTGCCGCGCGATTGATGCTGTTTCGTCGTCGTTGGCTGCGCTTCGACGCGGCGGTCAGAGGCGTTTATGCGCAATCGCCGATGAGCTTGCGGCCTTGCATCACTGGCCCGCCATCGCCCTGGCAGCAGGTTCGGGGATGGCCGCGCTGAGCAATTTTTCGACAGTGCGTCGAGCGCTTTTCAGGGGCGCCAAAACGCCAGCGTAAGTCACTGATTAAGAACAACTAAATCCTGCCGTTTTGATGTCATACGTGTTACACTTCGAAGGTTGATCTCGGGTCGCTTGCGGGTGCGCTGAAGGCGCGGCGCCAGCGTCCTTTTTTTCGTTATCAGGGAAGCCGATTCATGGCAGAACTCGCCAAAGAAATCATTCGCGTCAACATCGAAGATGAGATGCGCCAGAGCTATCTCGACTACGCCATGAGCGTGATCGTGGGCCGCGCTCTCCCGGATGTTCGTGATGGTCTGAAACCCGTGCATCGTCGCGTGTTGTTCGCGATGAACGAACTGGGCAACGTCTGGAACAAACCGTACAAGAAATCGGCCCGTGTGGTCGGTGACGTGATCGGTAAATACCA
Source organism: Rhodanobacter sp. (assembly GCA_049280175.1). Lineage (GTDB taxonomy): Bacteria > Pseudomonadota > Gammaproteobacteria > Xanthomonadales > Rhodanobacteraceae > Rhodanobacter. Next base: position 1,353 of record JBAPPP010000088.1, on the reverse strand, counting down.
TCCGCATGGCGATCAGTCGGTATACGACGCGATCGTGCGCATGGCGCAACCGTTCTCGCTGCGCTATCTGCTGGTCGATGGTCAGGGCAACTTCGGTTCGGTGGATGGCGACAACGCCGCCGCGATGCGATACACCGAAGTGCGCATGTCGCGCCTCACTCACGAACTGCTCGCCGACATCGACAAGGAAACCGTCGACTTCGGCCCGAACTACGATGAAAGCGAGCACGAGCCGCTGGTATTGCCGGCGCGCGTGCCGAACCTGCTGGTCAACGGTTCGGCCGGCATTGCGGTCGGCATGGCCACCAACATCCCGCCGCACAACCTCAACGAGGTGATCGCGGCGACGATCGCGTTGATCGACGAGCCGACGCTCAGCATCGACGACCTGATGCAGTACATCCCGGGCCCGGATTTCCCGACCTACGGCATCATCAACGGTTCGTCCGGCATCATTGAGGCGTACCGCACTGGTCGTGGCCGCATTCTCGTGCGCGCGAAAGCCGAGGTCGAGACCGAGGCGAATGGTCGCGAGACGATCATCATTCATGAGCTGCCGTACCAGGTGAACAAGGCGCGACTGATCGAGAAAATCGCCGAGCTGGTCAAGGAAAAGAAGCTCGAAGGCATCAGCGAACTGCGCGATGAGTCCGACAAGGACGGCATGCGCGTCGTCATCGAGATCCGTCGTGATTCGATGGGCGATGTGGTGTTGAACAACCTGTTCCAGCAGACCCAGCTGCAGGTCACGTTCGGCATCAACATGGTGGCCTTGCTGGACGGCCAGCCGCGCCTGTTGAACCTCAAGGACATTCTCGAGGCGTTCATTCGCCATCGTCGTGAAGTAGTCACCCGGCGCACGATTTTCGAGCTGCGCAAGGCACGTGCCCGCGCGCATATCCTCGAAGGCCTGACTGTCGCGCTGGCCAACATCGACGAGATGATTGAGCTGATCAAGACCTCGCCGTCGCCGGCCGAAGCGCGCGAGCGCATGGTCTCCCGGCGCTGGGAAGCGGGGCTGGTGCGCTCGTTGCTCTCGGCCACCGGCGCGCATGCGTCGCGTCCGGAAGAAATGGATCCGCGCGACGGCCTGAAGGATGACGGTTACCAGTTGTCCGAAGCGCAGGCGCTGGAAATCCTGGCAATGCGCCTGCAGCGCCTGACCGGGCTGGAGCAGGAAAAGCTTTCCGACGAATACCGGCAGATCCTGGAAACGATCCGCGGCCTGATCGATATCCTGGAAAATCCCGAGCGTCTGCTCGAGGTGATCCGTGGCGAATTGGAAGCGGTCAAGGCCGAATTCGGCGATGCCCGTCGCACCGAGATCCAGCATTCGCAGGAAGATCTCAACGT
>JBAPPP010000087.1:0-3037 GCA_049280175.1 Rhodanobacter sp. | reverse complement strand
GTGTTGGGGAGTGGCAGTGGAATTCAAAGACTATTACGACATTCTTGGCGTAAAGCCGGATGCGACCGAGACCGAGATCAAATCGGCCTATCGCAAGCTGGCGCGCAAGTTCCACCCGGACAAGAACAAGGACGCCGGCGCCGAGGAGAAATTCAAGGCGGTCAACGAGGCCAACGAGGTACTCAAGGACGCCGAGAAGCGCCGATCCTACGATCAGGTGCGCGCCGGTGGTTATCGACAGGGCGAGCAATTCCGTCCGCCACCGGGCTGGCAAGGAAACAACCAGGGTTTCGGTGAGGGCGGCGACGGAGATTTCAGCGATTTCTTCGAAAGCCTGTTTGGTCGGGGTGCGGCCGGTGGTCAGCGCGGCGGCCATCCGCGCCCGCGACGCGGACACGACATCCAGGCACAGGTACAGATTGACCTGCAGACCGCGTTCGATGGCGGCCAGACTCGTCTGTCGATGCATGACGGGTCAACCGGCGAACGCGTGCTGCAGGTGAAGATTCCGGCCGGCATCAAACCGGGGCAGGTGATTCGCCTGTCAGGCCAGGGCCATCCTGGCATGTCCGGTGGGCCGAATGGTGACCTGTTGCTGGAAGTGGGCGTTCGCGACGATACGCGTTTCCGTCTGGACGGCCGCAATGTGGTGCATGTACTGCCGATCGCGCCGTGGGAGGCTGCGCTCGGCGCTACCGTTCCGGTACCGACACTGGCTGGCACGGTGGATCTGCGCATACCGGCCGGTTCGCAATCGGGGCGCAAGCTGCGCCTGAAAGGTCGCGGCATGCCGGGCGCGCATCCGGGTGACCAACTGGTGGAGCTGTCGATCCGTGCGCCGCTGGCGGAAAGCGATGATCAGCGTGCCGCTTACGAGTCGTTGCGTGATCAATTCGAGGGTTATGATCCGCGCCGGTGATCGATGCCGGCGCGTAAATGACTTCTGCGCATGGAAAAGTTCGCAAATGAAAACGGCGCCGATGGGCGCCGTTTTCGTGAATGCGGATCACGGCGGGATCAGCCCGGCAGAAATTCCTGCAAAGCCTTGACCAGTTCTTCTTCCTTGATCGGCTTCGTCACATAGGCCTTCGCACCCTGACGCATGCCCCAGACCTTGTCGGTTTCCTGGTCCTTGGTGGTCACCAGGATGATCGGGATATGTGCGGTGTCCGGATTCTTGCTGATCGTGCGGGTAGCCTGAAACCCATTGAGGTTCGGCATCACCACATCCATCAGGATCAGGTCGGGCTTTTCCAGCTTCGCCACCTCGACACCGGCGGCACCATCTTCGGCAGAGAGGGTCTCATGCCCGAGTTTTTCGACGATCCGCTTGATGCCCAGCAGTTGGGACGGCGAGTCGTCGACGATCAGGATGCGTGCCATAAGTGGATATTCCCCAGCGAGTTTTGTTGATTCTAAGCGGTGGCGGCGGTAGTTCCAAGCACGGTTTTGTCAAAGCGTGCTATCGATGCGCACTATCGTACGACCGAACGAGTCGCCGGCCAGCATACGCACGAAGACGTCGGGCAGTTCAGCAAGGGTGACTTCGCGCGTGGCGATACGCTCAAGATGTTGCGGTTTCCAGTCGCTGGCCAGTCGCCGCCAGACTTCATCGCGGATGTCGCGGGCAGTGCCGGCCGTGGCAACGCCAAGCAGGCTGGCGCCGCGGATGATGAACGGCATGACGGTACTTTCGAACGCGATGCCGCCGGCATTGCCGCAGATTGCCACGTTACCGTAGGGTGCGATCAACGGCAGCAGGCCGGCGAGCATCGCGCCGCCTACGCTATCCAGCGCACCGCCGAAGCGCGTCGAGTCCATCGGCTTGCCGCTGAAGGCGAGCTGGTGGCGATCGATGCATTCGCTGGCGCCGAGACCGCGCAGAAAATCGAAATGGTCGGACTTGCCGCTGATTGCATGCACCGCGTAACCGGCGCGGCTGAAGATGTCGATCGCCAGCATCCCCACGCCACCACTGGCACCGGTCACCGCGAGCGGACCCAGCGCCGGAGTCTGCCGGTTGTCCTGCATGCGCAACAGGCCGAGCGCGGCGGTGAAACCGGCGGTCCCCAGGATCATGCTCTCGCGCAGGCTCAAGCCCGATGGCAAGGGTATGGTCCAGCGCGCTTCCAGCCGCGCGTACTCGCTGTAGCCGCCGTCGCGTGTCTCGGACAGGCCCGAGCCAGTGCACAGCACGGCGTCGCCTTCCTTGAACGCCGGGTCGGTAGAGGCAACGACATGACCGGCCACGTCGATGCCGCCGTTCAGCGGATACTTTCGCAGGATCTTGCCCTTGCCGGTACCGGCAAGCGCGTCCTTGAAGTTCACCGATGAATACGCGGTCTTGATCAGTACCTCGCCGGGCGACAACGCATCGACACTGATCGACTCCATCCCACTGCGGTAACCGGCGTCGTCATTGTGAATGCGAAACGCTTGAAACGTGCTCATGTCGAATCCTCCGGTTGAAACGCTGTGCAGACTGGAGCGTGTTGGTGATCTTTCGATGGCGCCGAAACCAGCCCGCTTTGCTCCTCCCCCTGCTTGCCCCGAAGAAGGGACTCCCTTCGGTCGCAGGGGGAGGTTGGGAGGGGGTGGCTCTTGATCTTCAAGCGAAGGAAGAGCAACCCCACCCCAACCCTCCCCTGTACCAGGGGAGGGAGCACTGCTTAAGCGTGGACGCTGCTCTCGTCGATCCAGTGCGCGACCTTGTCGCCCTGGTAACCGTGTATCCAGTCGAACAGCTGCGCCATGTCGTCACCAAACCATACGCTGTCTCGCTGCGTCGGGCGTACGAAGCCTTCGCCCGCCATGTGATCCACCATGCCACGCAGCTGACTGTAGTAGCCGCGCACATCGAGGAAGGCGCAGGGATAGCGATGCAGCCCAAGCTGCGCCCAGGTCAGCATTTCGAACATCTCGTCCATGGTGCCGAAGCCGCCGGGCAAGGCGACGAACGCGTCGGACAACTCATACATGCGGGTCTTGCGCTGGTGCATGGTTTCGACCACGTGCATTTCGCTCAGGCCGGGATGCG
>JBAPPP010000086.1:0-4487 GCA_049280175.1 Rhodanobacter sp. | reverse complement strand
ATGCCACCCAGCCCGTCGCCGCCGGAACCGCCGCGCCCGCCAACAGCTATGCCACCCAGGCCGTCGCCGCCGGAACCACCGCGCCCGCCATTGGCACTACCAAAGTTGGCAGCAACATTGCCGATGCCATGAACATGAATGTCGGTGACCGTTCCATCCAGCGAGCTGACCGCAACGGCCTTGCTCGAGTCAAACGAGTCGGATACCGATGCCGTGGCCGTCCCGCCATTATTGGCAGCCGCGCTGCCGAGCGCATCCGCGGCTGCGTCCGCGTTCACCTTCACTTTCGCATGGTTCGCACCCGTCGCGGAGGCACCGGCCCCACCGGTGGTCGTTACGGAGTTTTGCGCCATGGCTGGAAGAGTGAGTCCCAATCCAAGGCAAATCGCGGTTACAAGTAATGTCTTGCTCATCACGTTCTCCCAACAGAATAATTGCCCCCTGTTTACGGAATGCCTTTCGGCAGGAGAATCCAGCAACATCCATGCCGCTTATGGCACGTAGATTTGCTGTGTGATTTTATGACTCACAATCAATCATTTACGACATTACTTTGATGTCGGGCGGCCACCAATTCGCGCTATTGAATGCGCCATGTGCATCAGTCATGTAACAGGTATGTGGACGATTTTCTGACTGCGATAAAAACGCCGCGGCAGTTCCCATGGATATTCAACGGGTTGCGTCGGAGAAAATAGCCGAACACAAGAAAACACCGACTGTATCAACCCTGTTACACCTTTGCGCCACTTGTCTACACTTTGATCGGACGATGCAGCGATCGCACAGCCTGAGCCATGCATGAAAAAAGCCGGTCGGCATGATGCCGACCGGCTTTAGCTTGATCTATTCAGCGCGTCTCCCCGGCAACGGGGCGCCGATCAGGCGCGCTTGTCGATCGGCACGTAGACCTGGTCCTCCGGACCGATGTAGTTCGCGCTGGGGCGGATGATCTTGCCGTCCTCGCGCTGCTCGATCACGTGTGCGCTCCAGCCCGAGGTGCGGGCGATCACGAACAGTGGCGTGAACATCGCGGTCGGCACGCCCATCATGTGGTACGCGCTGGCGGAGAACCAGTCGAGATTGGGGAACATCTTCTTCACTTCGCCCATCACCTTCTCGATACGCTCGGATACGTCGAACAGGTTCCGATCGCAGCCGTCGATGCACAGCTTGCGCGAGATCTCCTTGATGATCTCGTTGCGTGGATCGGACACCGTATACACCGGATGGCCGAAGCCGATGATGATCTCCTTGCGCTCGACGCGCGCACGGATGTCCGCCTCGGCCGCAGCGGGGTTGCGATAGCGCGCAATGATTTCCATCGCTACTTCGTTGGCGCCGCCATGCTTCGGACCGCGCAATGCACCGATCGCACCGGTGATCGCCGAATAAATGTCCGAACCCGTGCCGGCAATCACGCGTGCGGCAAACGTCGAGGCGTTGAATTCGTGCTCGGCGTACAGCACGAGCGACTTGTCCAGCGAGTGCGCATGCAGTTCACTCGGCTTCTTGCCGTGCAGCAGATGCAGGAAGTGTGCAGCGATCGAGTCGTCATCCGTCTCGGTCTGGATGCGCTTGCCGTTGTGGCTGAAGTGGTACCAGTACAACAGCATCGAGCCGAAACTGGCCATCAGGCGATCGGCAATCTCACGCGCGCCGATGACGTCGTGGCTGTCCTTTTCCGGCAGCACCGTACCAAGCACTGAGCAACCGGTACGCATCACATCCATCGGATGCGTGGCAGCTGGCAGCAGCTCCAGGGCGGCCTTGACCGGCGTCGGCAAACCACGCAGTCGCTTCAGCCGCGCGCGGTAGCTGTTCAACTCGGTCCAGTTCGGCAGCACACCATGTACCAGCAGGTAGGCTACTTCCTCGAAGCAGCCCTTGGCCGCGAGATCGTGAATGTCATAGCCGCGGTAATGGAGATCGTTGCCGCTGCGGCCGACCGTGCACAACGCCGTGTTACCCGCGACTACGCCGGAAAGCGCGACGGATTTCTTGGCCTTGGGCAGTGTGTCCGTGGTTTCGCTCATGGATGAACCCTCAATCGATGAAACTGCGCCGGCAACCCGACGAAGCAGTAGAAAAAGAATGCGACGTCAATCAGTCGTCGGCCTTGCCATTGGCAAACAACTCGTCGAGCTTGCGTTCATAAGCTTTGTAGTCGAGGAAGTCGTACAGCTCCTCGCGAGTCTGCATGGTCGGTACCGCCGCCTTCTGCGTGCCGTCGCGACGCACGGTCTCGTAGAAATTCAATGCGGCCTTGTTCATCGCCCGATACGCGCCACAGCAGTACAGGATGATGTCGACATTCGCGCTGGCCAGTTCCTCGCGGGTGAACAGCGGAGTCATGCCAAACTCGGTGATGTTGGCAAGGATCGGCACCTTCACGGCGGCCTTGAACTGACGGTACTGCTCCAGCGTATAGATTGCCTCGGGGAAGATCATGTCGGCCCCGGCCTCGACATAAGCCTGAGCGCGTTCGATCGCCGACTCCAGGCCTTCCACCGCGATCGAATCGGTACGCGCCATGATGACGAATTGATCGTCGGTCCTGGCGTCGACAGCCGCTTTAACGCGATCGGCCATCTCGTCCTTCGACACGATCGCCTTGCCGGGCCGATGTCCGCAGCGCTTCGCCGCGACCTGATCCTCGATGTGCAATGCGCCAACGCCGGCCTTGATCATCGAGCGCACGGTGCGCGCGATGTTGAACGCGCCCCCCCAACCGGTGTCCACATCGACCAGCAGCGGCAGATCGCAGACGTCCGTGATACGGCGGATGTCAGTGAGCACATCTTCCATCGTGCTGATGCCCAGATCCGGCATGCCCAGCGAATTCGCCGCGACACCGCCACCGGACAGATAGATCGCCTTGAAGCCGGTGCGCTGCGCCATGCGCGCCGCGTAGGCGGTGATGGCCCCAACGACCTGCAACGGTTGTTCCTCGGCTACGGCTGCGCGAAAACGCGCGCCGGGGGATGCCATCTTCGTCATGGGGGCTGCTCCGCGTAAAAGCGATATTTTAGCGCACCCGCGCGAATGAGGTCGCTGACTTGAATGGACGGTCAACCAGCTGGCGAAATACTCAGCCGCCCTGCTGCGGGCCGCGCGCCAGTGCGCGCCGTATCTCGTCCAGCGCCGCGGGATCGTCCAGCGTGGACAGATCGCCCGGATCGCGCTGCTCGGCCAGCGCCTGCAGCATACGGCGCAGCAACTTGCCCGAACGCGTCTTCGGCAGCGCGTTCACCACATAGACCCGCGACGGCTTCGCCATCGCACCGAGCCGATCGACCACGCATTGCTGCATGGCGCGCGCGATGGCAGCAGCACCGTCGCCGGCATCCTGTTTGAGCGTGGCAAACACCACCGGCAGCTGGCCTTTCAGCTCATCGTGGACGCCGATCACCGCGGCCTCGGCGACCGCCGGATGGGTGGCGACCGATTCTTCAATTTCGCGCGAACCGAGCCGATGGCCGGCGACATTGATGACATCGTCGGTACGGCCGAGGATCCAGGTATAGCCCTCTTCGTCGCGGATCGCCCAGTCCAGCGAGTTGTACAACAGTTCCGTAAAGCTGCTGAAGTAGCTGTCAACGTAACGTTCGTCGTCACGCCAAACGGTGGTGAGACAGCCCGGTGGCAGCGGCGGCTCGAAAACCAGCACGCCCTTCTGCTGCGGAGCGACTTCGTCGCCGCTGTTCTCGTCGATCACCTTGATCTTGTAACCCGGTGCCGGCAGGCCCGGCGAACCGAATTTGACCGATTTCAAGTCCAGCCCCGGCATCAGCGTGATGGCCGGCCAGCCGGTTTCGGTCTGCCAATAGTTGTCGATCACCGACACGCCGAGCGCCTCGGTGATCCAACGCGCGGTGGGTTCATCCAGCGGCTCGCCAGCGAGGAACAGCCACTTGAGCCTGGACAAGTCGTACTTCTTCAGCCACGCCGGATCCTGCTTCTTCAACACACGCAGGGCCGTGGGCGAGGAGAACATCGTACGCACGCCGTATCTTTCGCACAGATCCCACCAGACGCCGGGATCCGGTCGCGTCGGCAAACCCTCGTAAAGCAGCGACGTGGCACCGCCAATCAGCGGGCCGTAGACGTTATAGGAATGTCCGACCTGCCAGCCTATATCCGAGGTGGAAAACATCACCTGGCCCGGTGCGATGTCGAACACCGTGCGGATCGACAATGCCATCGCCACCGCATAGCCGCCTACATCGCGCTGGATACCCTTCGGGTTGCCGGTGGTGCCGGAGGTGTAAAGCAGGTAGCTCGGTTCGTTCGATTCCAGCCAGGTGACCGCAACTTCGGCGCCTCTGCATTGCGCGCGCAGGCTCGCGTAGTCGAGGTCGCGCCCGGCGACGTGCGTCATTAGCGGATCCAGCTCGCGATCAACGATCAGCACGTGCGGCGGCGGTGAGTTCGATTCAGCCAGCGCAGCATCCACCAATGGTTTGTACGAAATGACCTTGCCGCCG
>JBAPPP010000085.1:0-1516 GCA_049280175.1 Rhodanobacter sp. | reverse complement strand
GGCATCCGACGAACTGAACTTCTACTTTTGTGATTGTGATCTCACATTTTCGATAGACTTGACCGTCCGTCTCACTTTCAAAAAATAAATTTTCATGCCAAGCCAGCCCTGATAGGCTGTGGCCACATCTCAGTTCTTGATGCCGGCGTCAGGCAAGACGCGTTGATCGAGGCCGCTGGGCGGGAACTGCATCCATCGATTGTCGAAGTCACCTATGCCTCAATACTCAGTGCCGCCTCGACCTGTTCGCGCCGACGTGCCGCGCCCTCACATCGAGACCAGCAGCTTCAGCACTCGCGTGTTGGCTGCCGACAAGCAACTGCTGGCCTGGCGCGCGCGCGTGGGACATGTGGTTGACGTGCCGCCCTCGAATGAGCAGGTCGCTGCCGGATTCGGCGCGAACATCGACAGATATGCGGTTGACGGAATGGTGTTTACCGATTCCCGCACCGATGCGATGGTGCTCGAACGCTCAGTGGCGCGCGTATCCACCGACTCCCATCAGGACTATGTCTTTCATATTTTCCTGGAGGGCGAAGCCGGCAACGTGACGGGTATGCAGAAAAAGCGCAGCGCGACAGGCTCAGCGCACGAGATCGTCGCGTTCGATCTCAACCAGCCATTTCGCGTCGAGCGACCGGCCTGTCATGTTCTGAGTCTGTTTGTGCCCAGGACGATCGTGGACGCAGGCTTGGCCGACGGCGAATCAATTCATGGCCGCGTCGTGCAGCAAAGCTCGCCGCTTGCAGGTCTCGTGCTGGATCACGTCACGGCCATCAGCAAGGAAATACCGCGGCTCGACCCAGCCGGAGCAATCGATGCGCTGGCCGCTGGCTCCCGCCTTCTTGTTGCCGCGTTTCGGAAGGAATCACGCCTGATGGGCGCCGAGCGTGCCGCGCTTCAGGCCGCCGTGATGGGACAAGTGCGGCGTTACGTTGAAGCGAACCTGCATCAAGGCGACTTGACCCCCAGCAGTGTTGTCGATGCGCTGCAACTGAAGCGCGCCACGATCTATCGCTGGTTCGAGCATGAAGGCGGCCTCGGCGCTTACATCCGCCATCGCAGGCTGCGGATGGCTGCGGACGAACTCGTCCGCTTCCCACAAATTCCGGTGACTGAAATCGCGTACGGGCTCGGCTTTAAGAGCGCCTCGGATTTCACGCGCGCATTTCGCCGCGCGTTCGACATGAGTCCGCAGGACACGCGCGCACGTGCGCTCGCTTTGCAAAATACCCGCACATCTGAAGCATCAGCTGTGCTTGCTTAGCGCTCGCGAGACATCAGCCCATGACTGCGAAAACTGTCCGCGCAAGCGCGTGACGCCGATCGCGGCCAGCGGATAGTTCGCAAGGATCGCCATGATGTGGCGGAGGATGAATCCACCATGCGTTCCGCATGGCCACTCATGACGTAGAGATCGCAGCACCGCACGAACCCATCAGCGGATCGCTTGCCGAGCTGTCGAATACGACCACCTTGCTTACCCGGCAGTCTCCATCACGGCGCGGCGCCAGCC
>JBAPPP010000084.1:0-11997 GCA_049280175.1 Rhodanobacter sp. | reverse complement strand
CGCCTATGTGCTGATGAGCAACCATGTGCACCTGCTGCTTACGCCGGAAGAGGCGGGCGCAGTCTCGCGGCTGATGCATACTTTTGCGCGCAACTATGCGGGTCTGTTCAATGGCAGGCACGGCCGTACCGGAACACTCTGGGAGGGACGCTACAAGGCATGCCTGGTGGACTCGGGCCGCTACTTCCTGGCGTGCAGTCGCTATATTGAACTCAATCCGGTTCGCGCGTGGATGGTGGCCCGGCCGGGCGAATATCCATGGTCGAGTTACGGCACCAATGCCACGTTGCGCTTTGATCCGTTACTGACGCCGCATCCCGAGTACCTCGCGCTCGGCGGCGACCCAACTGCTCGGGCATCAGCGTACCGGACCTTGTTTGACGATGCGTTGCCCGACGATCTTGTCGAGGAGATCCGCAGCTACCTGCAACAGCAGAAGGTGCTGGGGACGGATCGTTTCCGCTCGTGGGTCGAAGCCAGGACAGGCCGCTTCGCCGCAGTGCGACCCGTAGGGCGGCCACCGCGTCCTTCAAATTGTCCCTGACACCTTTCTTAAGGCGCGTTTGACTCGAGCTGTGGTCTTACCGCCGCGAGGGAGCCGATTTGCTTTGGCCCTTCTCGGAGCCGCATCAAGCGCGCCAAAAAAGGCGGCTGCCTTACGCAATTGTCCGAACGACACCACCGTCGACACGCAAGGAAGTGCCTGTTGTTCCCGACGCCTGCTCCGAGCAGACATAGACGACCATGTTCGCTACTTCTTCGGTTGTCGTGAACCGATTGATGAGCGTTGTCGGGCGCATCGTCTTCAAGAAATGCTGCTCGGCTTCTTCTTGGGTAATGCCTTGCTCTTTCGCGCTCGCCTTCATCCAATTGCCCAGGATCTCCGAATTCGTCGGACCAGGGAGCACTGAGTTGACGGTGACGCCCGTCCCGCCGACCTCCTCGGCCAAGCCCCTCGCAATGGCGAGCTGAGCGGTTTTGGTCATGGCGTAATCAATCATGTCCTTGGGAATGGCGAGGGCGGACTCGCTACTGATGAAGACGACACGCCCCCAACCGCGCTTCGTCATGTTCGGCACATAGTGGCGGGCGGCGCGAATGCCGCTCATGACGTTCAGCTCGAAGAGATCGATCCACTCGCTGTCGCCAATTTCGAAGAAGGACTTCGGGCGCCCAGTGCCCACATTGTTGACGAGAATGTCCGCGTCCGGCGCCTGCGCGAACAAGTGCGCCGCGCCTTCCGGGGTCGCAAGATCGGCGGAGACGCCGGTGAACTCAACTTTTGGGAAAAGCTCGCGCAAATCGCGAAGCGCTGCCGCGACCCTTTCTTGGCCGCGGCCGTTGATCACGACCGCGGCGCCAGCGCGCGCCAGCCCTTCGGCAATGGCTCGGCCTATACCTGCCGTAGACCCGGTAACGACCGCCTTGCGGCCAGTAAGATCGATATTCATCACACCATTCCTTCAACTGCGGAGAGAGCTGAAGTGTGGGTGATGTCGGAACCGATGATAATGGCGTAAATTGCCATAATATTAATTCCCAGGAGGAATGGGGTGGATCGATTCCACGAATTAAACGCCTTCATAGCCGTGGTCGAAGCCGGCGGTTTTACGGCCGCCGCGCGTAGAACAGGCGATTCACAGTCGGCAATCAGTAAGGCCATCGGCGCGCTCGAGAGGCGCCTCGGCGTGGTGCTATTCAACCGAAGCACGCGCAGCGTAACCCTGACGGATCAGGGGCAGAGATACTACGATCGGGCGAAACCGCTTCTTGACGAGATGGATGACGCCGATAGCGAACTGACCAGCAGCACGCAAAATGTCTCGGGTCTCATCAGGATCGCTGCATCAGGTACTTTCGGCCGTCTGCACATTTTGCCGCTCATTCCCGAGCTGTTATCACTCAATCCTGGCCTTCGGGTAGATCTCATTCTCTCGGACTTTGTGCGAGATATGGTGGAAGATGGGGTTGATCTGGCGATCAGAGTGGGCCCCGTCAATGATACTGAGGCGATCGTCAAGCGCGTGGCCAGCACCCCCCTCGTATGCGTCGGGTCCCGTCGCTACTTCGAGCAGCGCGGAATGCCAAAGACCCCCGCCGAGCTCGTTGATCACAATTGCCTTTTATATCGCGGTTTGTCGGAGTCAACGCATTGGCCTTTTGTAGGGCCAGAAGGTCGATTTAGCGTGTCCGTGCGTGGAAGCCTCTCTTCCAACAGTGTCGAAACGATCCGGGCTGGTGTTCTAGCCGGTGTGGGCATCGGCCTGTTTGCCAAGGTCTCTCTTGCCGATGATCTCCGACATCCGGACGTCATCACGGTTCTCGACGAATTTATAGGCGACGCCAGAGACATAAGCCTCATCTGGCCAAGACGCCGGTTTGTGCCGGCGCGGGTGCGCCGAGTCACCGATTTCTTCGCAGAGGCCATACCGCAGCGCATTTAGGGACGAGGAATCAAGTCGCCACAAAAAAGCGCAAAACCGGGACGACGCAAAACCGGGATGGGGCAAGTTAAAAGGCTAACTGGTCAGATTTGCGGCAAGCGCTAATCACGCGCCATCGCCATCGCCGTCGCCATCGCCATCGCCATCGACAAGCTTGATCCTATGCCGTCGCGGGCAAAGGGGCCGGAGGTAGCTAAGCCGAGCGCCAGGCTTAGCTCTCGTTCTTTTGTTGGCATGTCGCGCTGCGGTCGCACGGTAATTCATCCGTATCGGGACCAAAGTGCCTATTCAGCCTGTCGTTGAGGCGATCGATCACGCCGCGCAGTGCACCAACCTCCCTATGCCATTCGCCATCGGCCTTTTCTCGCTGGAACGCGATCGCCAACGCGCGTGCCATCGGATCTGCAATGGCAAGCAACGTCTCGCGTTCTTCCTTGTTGAAGAAGCTGCCATCCGGACGCGGGCCCAGCAGCAACCAGCCAAGCAGGCCGACGTCGTCGACATATAAGGGCACGCGCATGGGGAAAGCCGGATCGGCGCGGTCGCAATAGAGCCGTCGGAAATTACTGGGCTGTGCTGAATCCTTCGCTAGCCATGCGCGCACAGTTTTGTCGTCGATGCCTTGGGCAGTCAACACATTATTCTCTATGATTACTGCGCCGTGATCGGCATGCACTCCCTTTTCGATGCGAGCGAGAGCGGTATTCGCAAGTGTCAGAGGTGTCGCGGTTTCGCGCATGTTCGCGACAAGCAATGGTAGGCCGAGACGGAGATGGCCGAGTTGGCTGCGAAAGCGGCGCTCAGCCCATAGCGTCACGCGATGATGCAGTGGTCCGATCATCACCGCCGCAACAGCCGCCCCTGTGCCACTTGCAATGGCGCCCAAGCGCTCCCCGAAATATTCTTCGCCCAGAATTTCGATCGCCTTTTCTGCGCCAGCGAAGATCAACAGAAGTGCGACACTGACTATGCCAAAGGTGATGGAGCGGGTGATCGTTTCGTCTGCGTCATACAGCCGGTAATGCAACAGTGAGATCGTGATAGCGATCATCAGCAGCGCGTTAAGCAGGGCGATGACCAGGTACTGAAGAAGCGTAGTCCATGTGTCCGCAGAAAATGTTGAGGCATTGTCGGAGAATATTTCCAGTATCACCAACGCAACGACACAGACCAGCGACCAGAAGAATCCAAGGAGAGCCCAGCGAATTTGCTGCCGACCGGTGCCGGCAGGCATTGAGCGATGACGGACGACGATCAGTGCGATAGCCAGTGCCATGATCAGCAAAATGACGACATTTTGGATTTCAGGAGATAGGCCGATGCTCGAATAATTCATTGCCGGAACTACAATGGCAGCGCCTATGACAACGGCCCAGGTCCCACGAGGCTTGAAGCACCCGTCAGGAAACAGGGCCAGCACTCCGATAAGCAGTACAAAGGCCGGGACATTGGCGTGTAGATGAACTTCGCTCCAAAATCCTGGCACGCTTTGATACCAGGAACTCGTGTCACTCGTAGAGAGCACGATGCTCAGCATCATCATTGAGGCCCAAGGGGCAAGGCGATCTCGTGACCGTCGGATCATGAGCCACGCAGCGCACGTTATGACCAATGCGATGCGCAGGAAATCAACACCGCTAGTCAGCAGGACGTCGAGCGCCGGGTTCAGGCCCATGGCTTCCAGAGCCTGCCGCCGATGGAGCGGATTTCTCGTTAGTCGATAGCTTGATAGCTGGCCCAAACGCGACCGCGCCTCGATCATGACACTGCCGCCGACAGGCCCTGCCAACTGTGCGTCGATGGCTTGCTGGTCTGTGCCGACGGGCTTTCCATCTATCGTGACCAAGCGGTCGCCTGGATGCAGTCCCGAGCGGACTGCCTCATCGCCGATGACGAGGCGGACCGTTGGCCATGGCGCGTCGCCGACCACGATACCGACGAGTTGCGTTGGCGAGGAAGTCGCATGGCCAGGGCGGAGATCATTCCAGGCGCCCGAAACACTACCGGCCAGACTCAACGCCAACAGGAGCCACCACACAACCATGAAGACAACCCGGAACCAACCGTCAAGCGGTGCCAGCTCGCGCGGGAGACGGAGCCCGTCAAGATACTTCATGCCGTTCATTGAGCGCCCCCGCCGTACCCTTGGCCGTTGCAATCGAGAATAGGCTTTTCGTGACTTCTTGTGGCGAAAGGGATGCCCCAGGCGGAACACGTGACAAACAGGGGGCAGAGTGACCCCTGTTTTATTCCCCCCAACTACACATGAAATCCACCCGCCTGAGTGTCTGCTATGCGTCCCGATTGCAAGCAGTCCAGGTGACTGTTGCACGTTGCGGGCAGCCGAATCATCTAGATTGAGGAGAAGGTCAATGTCTAAAAAACCCACCATCGTCTTCTGTCATGGGATCTGGGCCGATGGCTCATGCTTTAGCAAGGTGATCCCCGCATTGCAGGCGGATGGCCACGAAGTGATTGCAGTTCAATACGGCCTGGATTCGTATGATGAGGATCTAGCGACGGTAAAGCGCACCCTCAATCGCGTGAGTAGCCCGGTCATTCTCGTGGGGCACTCCTACGGTGGCGCAACAATCACAGGCGCAGGCGTTGACGAGCGAGTGGTCGGCCTGGTTTATATCTCCGCTGTCGCCCCGGATGTTAGCGAAACTGTGCAGAGTCAGCTCGACAAATATCCGACAGACATCTTTACCCGTGTCGAAGTCGCCGATGGTCGGGCGTGGATGCTCCCCAATGGTGTTGAGTTCTTCGCGGGTGACCTTCCGGAAGAGGAGCAAAAGCTGGTCTGGGCTACGCACTACGCGCCCGTCGCTGACCTGTTTCAGCAACAGAAACTCGAAAATGTTGCATGGAAGTCAAAGCCAAGCTGGTTCATCGTGTCCAAGAAAGATCATACCGTTCACCCCGACCTTCAACGCTTCCTCGCCAAGCGCATGGGAGCAACCGTCATTGAGGTGGACAGCAGCCACGTTCCGATGCTGTCGAAGCCAGACGTTGTCATCGACGTGATTCGCAAAGCCGCTGCCGCCGTTCAAAAATCTTAGGCATCGACGCTAATCGCCAAGTGGCCTTTTGAGCGCGCTCGGCGCGGGCGGTCTCTGCCAACCGATTGCCGGCCGGGCATTAGGTGCGTCCGCTAAGGGTTTGCGCTTTTCGGGGGGGGCTTGTCAGCGTGCTAGCCGCTCGACCTTCGAGCAACTTCCGCCTGCGGCCAATGACAGAGTTGATCCTATGCCGCCCCCTTTGGGGCGGCATAGGTCAAGTTACCAAATAACTCAGCGACTCCAATGCCGCAGAGTTTCCGTTACTGCTTGTCGTATACCGCTTTGCCGGTGAACTTTTTGCCATCCGCGTCGGTTCCGCTAACAGTGACCGTTCGGCTCTTGCCGTCGGCAGAGACGACAACACTACCGGCAGTCGTGATTTTCCCGCCCTTCTTGTTGGTCAACTTCAGGGTACGAGCGCCACTTTTCTTGTACGACCGTGTGTCCGTGGTCGGATCGCCGGTGACCGCATAGTCTTTGCCGTCGAACTTGCCTTTCCATTCGTTATGCGCCGGCTTGCCGGCAGCATCGACCCCATCCACCGTCACTTGCACTTCGTCGCCCGCGACCGCGTAAACAACCATGGTGTTCTTCGACGTCCCAGGAGCTAATGTGGACTTGGCCTCATTGAGCTTCCAAGTGCCCATGTTGACGTCACCCGCGTAGCACACCGATACCCCGAACAAGCAAAGCATTACCGTGAGTACAATCGCTTTTGCGTTCATATGCCCTCCCATTTGAAGAACAACCGCTCGCCCCTGGTCCGGAGAAGTCTACGCCCCTTGATTGGCCCGGCTCCGAAACCGGGACGGGGGAGGTTAAAAGAGCCCATTTCGCCGACAGCGGCACCGCTTCGGGTCGAAAATCGAGATTGCAGCTAACTGCGAATCACCTTGTCGATGAAAACCCCGCTGCGTCGTCGGCATTTGACGGAAGCCGTCGGGCGAACTCAGCGTGTAGAAATTCGACGAACCGGCGTACACGCGATGGCTGAAAGATGTTCGGGTGGTACATCGCATGGATGGGCGTAGGTGCGGACCACGCGGGTGCGTTGATGAGCATCAACCGGCCCGCGTGTACATCCGCCGCCACCGCCCAAAGCTGCCGGTAGGCGAAGCCGCGACCGAGAACGGCCCAATTGCGGATGATTTCGCTGTCGGTGCATTCGTGATATCGCCGCACACGTACAACCGCTTCCCCAAGGCGCCACTCATTTCGTGGCCCGGCATTCGTGGTTAATACGAGTGTCGGCAAGTCGACGAGATCCTCTGGGTGCTTTGGCATGCCATGGGTTGTCACACAGGTTGGCGAAGCGCAAACCACGCGCCAGCTGTCAGCAAGGTGGCGCGCTACAAGATCGCTGTTCTCCAGGGGGCCGACGCGGATCGCTACGTCGATATCATCTGGCACGAAACGCGAAAGCGAATCCGATAGCGTCAGGACAATCCGCACCTCGGGGTGCAGATCCATAAAGCTGTCGAGGATGTAGACCAGCACGTTGCGCCCCAGATCGGAGGGCGCCGATACACGTAACGTCCCGCTCACCGCGTCGGTGCCGCTGCGAATCGCGCGCTCGGCTTCGTGCATGGTCTCGATCGCGGCCCGACAGGACGCGATGTAGATGCGCCCCTCCTCAGTCAGGCGCAATTGACGAGTCGTGCGTTCAAACAACCGCGCGCCAAGCATGGTTTCGACCCGTTGCAGACAGGCGCTGGCGGCGGCAGGCGAAAGCCCTGCGCGGCGACCGGCGGCCGACAAGCTGCTGAGGTCGGCAGCGTCGACGAGGAGCTGCATGTCGGTTAGACGGTGCATGCGGTCCGATCCGGAATAGAGAGGCGCTGGGAGGATGATCTTCAAATAGCATTTGAAGGTCAATAAAGATAGAAGCCTATTATCAAATGGGAAGGCGTGGGTGACGATGCCAACCACCCCACACCCAAGGTGCCGCCATGTCACACGCAAAACTTCTGTTGCTCGCGCTTTTCGTCGCCCCGATGATGGCCTCGCCGATCCTGACCGCTGCACCCGTCCAGGGTACGCCGACGAAAAGCACGCAGACTGCCCCCGATCAGGCGAGGGTACCGAAGGCATTGATTGGCGCCTGGACGCTCGTTCGCTGCGACAATGTCTACCCCGACGGTCACCGCGTCGAGCTGTATGGTCCGCACCCGGAGGGCATGTGGCTTATCGATGCCCAGGGTGACTACATGATGCAGATCGTGCGGGCAAAGCGCATGCCGTTCGCGGCGAACGACAAATCCAAGGGAACGGCGGACGAGTACCGCGCCGCCTCGATGGACAGCAACGCCCACTTCGGCCACATCGGCGCTGACGCCAACGATATGCACACTCAGATCCTGCATGCATCGTTCCCCAACTGGGACGGAAAAAGCGGTAGCTCGAGTTACACCATCAAAGGCGACGAATTGACCTATAGCGTGGCCAAGCCGTCGAGCGGCGCGGCCGAAGGCGCTCATGGCGAGGTGGTGTGGCGGCGTGTTCACTCTTAGGAACTTACAGAGCTAACGGCAGAGCTAGCTGAGAGCTAACTGGGCCTGGTTCACTTACCTGCGGTTGATTTGTCGCGCGGTGTTCGGTGAGCGGGGCGTACGCCGGCGAAGCGCCGGGCTTTGCCTTCGACGATGGCGCGGAAGTGGTCGTTGCCTAGGGCGCGTTGTTGTTAGAGTTAGGTTCGGATGGCGGTCAGGTCGTCGTCGGAGAGGGTTGCGTGTAGCAGGTGGCGATAGGTTTCGGCGCGCGCCTCGAGTGCGGGGCCTAGGGCGGTGTAGGCGGGATGGAGCGTGAGCATGGCGTCCGCGCGATAGCCGCACTGATTGGCGCAGCTTGACTACGGGTAAGCTGCAGGATCATCAGTCATGCGCGCGCGGATCCCGATTGAGGTCGATGTAGCGGTGGCAGCGTGGCACATAGGTTTCGCTGTCCAACAGGCGTGCCTTGTAACGACCTTCCCAAAGTGTGCCGGCGCGCCCGTGGCGAGCGTTGAACTGCCGACGGAGCTACGTCCAAGTTTGTGCATGAGGCGAGCGACCGCGCCGATTTCAGACGGTCTTGTTAGCAGGTGAACATGGTTGTCCATCAGAACTTAGGCGTGCAGCCTACAGCCAGTGCAGAACAAAACCTCACCGAGCAGAGTGAGGTAACGCAGTCGATCAGCGTGGTCCAGAAAGCAGGGCGGGCGGTTGACTATCACCTCAGCAACTAGTGGTTAGCCAACCAAGTGAAGATCGTGGAATTCGGGTTGCGGTGGCTGATCTGCTCGCGTTCTTTCCAAGCGCCCCAGACCGAGATATCGAAAAAGAAGAAGAACATCACTATCAATACGACCATAAGCCCACGTCGACTAACAAGCTGAGCAATTCGCAAACGAAAGGTCAGTGACCAGCTGGCAATTGCGGCGTAGCAGACTCCAAGGCCAGACAAGCCCAGCCCCAAGGTCACGATGAGACGCCACCAGTGATCTCCGCAGGCATAGTAAGGCGTCGTGGCGAGGCTACCCGCAATCAGTGTGAGACCTGAAACGAAGCTTCGCGTGAAATCCAGGAAGTCCTTCGACTTTGCTCTTATCCACTTATGCCGTAGGGCCTGGTCGCTGGCAAGGGCCGCTCTCAGGTTATTCAGGAAGCTTTGCACACCCTCGTTGTGCGGACCTTCGTTCTCCATGTTCTGCCTCATTGAGTGATTGTTAACTCATTTTCGGCAGCGATGCTGATTAATTAAATTCTTCGTTGAGGAAGCCAACTGCGTCAGAGCCCTTACCCCAGCACCTTCATTCACTATTCAAATCCGCCAATCCCGCCTCGCCCTGAACATAATGCCTCGACCTCACCTCGTCACCCCCGCGAAGATTGTCTGTAAGGGGCGCTGACCCGGTTGCCACGGGGCTCTCGCCGGCACTACGGCTTATCGGTCGCCGTGCTGGCGAGACCCGCTCATGTGAGGGCCCCCGCCAGGTGCTCAATCGACGCGGAAGCGTTCGCTGCACAAGCGGCTGTCGATGTAATGGCCAAGACTATCGACCTCTTTGTCATGGTGATGACGCTCTGTACATGGAGCGGGCGCTAGAGTATCCGTGGCGACTGGAGTGTCGGTGTCGAGACGTTGGCGGGCCACGTCGGTATGGGCCAATGGCGACGGCGGCGTCGATGTCTTCGGGAAAGAAAAGCCGAACAGCAGCATGACTGCATTCCTCGAACTGCGCCCGGGCTTCGGGCAGTTCTGAAGGTAGGCCAACGGGAGCCCTGCAAAAAGCGACATTTTTGCAATCCAGTATTGAGGGAAGTTCACATGGGCCGACCGCCACTCACCGCGCTGCAAGGCTTCGTACTTGCTGCCCGCATGGGCAATCTGTCGTTGGCGGCCCGCTACATGCATCTCACCACTAGCGCACTCAGCCACCAGATCCGCGGATTGGAAGACCGGCTGGGCCAGCGTGTGTTCGTGCGTGGACCGCGGGGCGTCGACCTTACTCCCGAGGGTGCGCGCCTGCTGGAGTTGGTGGGGCCCCAATTCGAGTCGATCGAACGGGCACTGCAGGAATTCAGTGCGCCGCCTGCCGACAAGCTCACCATCAGCGTGATGCCGTCGGTGGCATCGAGCTGGCTGGTGCCGCGCCTCTCCCGCTTCGTTGCCGCGCATCAGCACCTGCAGCTCAGCGTGCAGTCCTGCGTGGATCTGGTGAATTTCGAGCGCGAGTCCGTCGATGCCGCCCTGCGCTTCGGCCCCGGCGAATGGCCCGGTGTCCGCGCCGAGCATCTGTTCGACGACTGGCTCACGCCCATCGCGAGTCCCGAACTCATTAAGCGACTTGGCCGCCCCACGCAGAAGCAATTGGCCGACTGGCCGCTGCTATGGGACCCGGAAAACGTCTGGGCCAAATGGTTCGACACGTTTGGCGGCACACCGCCAAAACGCTACCTGGCACACTTCGACAACACCGAGACCCTGCACCGCGCCGCCGTCGAAGGCATGGGTGTCGCGCTCGGTCGCCTCACCATGGCTCAACCATTGGTGAAGTCGGGCCAACTCGTGCTGCTCAGCCGGCGCCGACTACGCTCTGACTACGCGCACTATCTGGTCTACCCGCCACGCTCCGCGCAGCATCCAGCCCTGCTCGCATTTCGCGCCTGGCTACTGGAAGAGGCTGAGCACTATGCACAGGATCCGGGGCGCGTGCCTCGGCTCGTCGACTCGCGCCGACACCATTGATCAGGCGTGCTTGAACTCAGTAACGGGGACGGGGCAGTTAAACCGAAGCGCCTTTTGGACGATTCACACCGGCCGGTACGCTCCGCAGCAACTGTATCGACGACCCCGCCGTCCCTCGGCTAGTCCTGCTCGCCGATCGTCTGGGCGTACGTCTTTCCGTACGGGTGGAAGAGTTCCTTCCGACCTTGCTGCCACGCCGCCTTGAGTTCGGGCGTCGTGATGTCCCAGTCCGGCCGACATTTCTTCGACACGGCTCGCATGTCCTGGCGCAGCTCTTCCATCGTTGGACGGCCGAAGAACCAGTAGCCGTTGTAGATCTTGTAGATGACAAGACCAGGCTCGAGGACGATCGTGTGAGGGATCATCGGATTGTGGACAAGGTCCGTGTATTCGGCGATGTCCAAGTCCTTCTGTACGATGCGACGCGTATCTGACAAGAAGGGCCAGTGGGCGCCCACTCCGCTACGATATTCATTGGTTTCGCTGATGCTGTCGGTGCTGATCGTGACCAGTCGGCAGTAGCCGACTTCAAGCTCACGATGCAATTGAACAAGACCTTCATGCTGCCGACGATCTTTGGGGCAGTAACCGCCGCGACTCAGAACCAGCACCAGCGGCTGCTCTGCTTGCAGCTCCGAGAGCTTGCGATGTATGCCGGTGTGATCGGACAGCGCATAGTCGGGGAAGGTAGCCCCGGGAATCATGTCGGGTCGCATAAGAAAGGTTCCTTCGCGATGGTTCTGGGACCGGTTGCGCGTCAATCATAGCGCTGAGCGGAGCGCGCCATTCCATGAGCTAACTGGGTCAGAGCCGCTTACAGGCGCGGTTCGCTGCTGACGTGGCGAGGGGCGGGGGCTGATGGGCAGGGCATGATCGGTTTGGAATGCTGGAGTGGTGCCGAGAGAGACTCTGGATGCCGCGCCAACCCGGACCTTATCTTGCCGATGTTCCGCAGCATATGGCTCAGCGGGGCAATGATCGTCAGTCATGCTCCTACGTGACGCGGAACGGGCTGTAACCCGCTTTGATTTCAATATCCAGCACCCCTTTCATCCGCTTCATTCGTGAGGCATCAAGTGGTTTTGCTACATGCGAATACTTGGGCAGCGGATATACCTCAGGAGGCATAGGAAGAGGCGGTGGTGGTTGGACTTCATGTATCCACTTGAGTACCACCTCCTTTATTTCATCGCCTCCTACTTGCTGAAGCGCAGGCGGATTGATGCACGGTTTAGCGTACGCGGCCGATGCGATCACTGCGAATG
>JBAPPP010000083.1:0-2721 GCA_049280175.1 Rhodanobacter sp. | reverse complement strand
TGCCTTCCATTTTCTTTTCGGTGTTCGACTCGGTCGTCAGCATCAGGATCGGCACGCCCTTGTACTCGGGCAGGACGCGCAATTCCCGCACCATGCTGAGGCCGTCCATCACCGGCATGTTGACGTCAGCCAACACCAGGTCGAAGCGGGCGCCGCGCGCGGCATCGAGCGCCAGTTGGCCGTTCTCCGCCTCACTCACGTCATAGCCGGCGCTGCGCAGGGTGAAAGCCACCATGCCGCGCATCGAAGCCGAATCGTCTACTGCGAGAATCTTTGCCATCATCAACCCCTAGTTCAGGCCGGCATTGCGGCCAGCAACGCCAATGTTTTTGTCAGACCAAGCTTTTCCGCGGCATCTCGCAGCGGAGCACTCACGCCGCTCCAGGCGACCGTCCTGCCTCGAGCTTGCGCATCGCGATGGAACGCCACCAGCAGTTGCAGCGCTGCGGTATCGACGCGCTCCACCCCGCTTGCTTCGAGTGTGCTCAGCGGGGCATCGAGCGCCAGTACAAACTGGTCGCGCAGCGCCGGCAATTCGGCCATGCGGCAATCGGCTGGCAGCCCAATCACCGTCGCAGCCTTCGCCGCCACTGCCACGTTTTTGCTGCTGCCGCTCATACGCCCATCCCCGCCAGATTTCTTTCTCGAGGAATTTATCGGCCAGCACGGCGGCAGCTTTAGCCTTTATCAACGCGGCATTCTTGCGACAGGGCTCAAGTTCTTGCCGAACCTGCCGATCTTCACTACACGATTGCAAGGGCGAGGAACTTGGCGCGATCGCTGGCGGAGGAGCCACGCTTGATCATCCAACCAACCAGCTTTGCCGCACTGACCTGGATCGGTGCCGCTGCCGGTGCCGACTCCACCGGTTGGCGCATGGGCAGCGTGTTGTCCGCTCGCATGCTCGGCTTCACCGAACAGGGTTTGCTGGTGCTGCAGATTGGCGAACTGACGGTCGAGGCCGAGGCGCCCGGCACGCAACTGCCCTCGCAATTTCAGGTGCGCGTGCTCAGCCTTGGTGCGCAGCCACAACTCGAACTGATTGGCGCGCAGGCGACCGTCAATGGCAACGTCGGCCAGGCGCTGTGCGAGCGGCTGCCGCGACAAAATGGCTATGCATCACTGCTGGCCACGGTCACCGCACTGGCGCAATGGCCCGTGCTGCGCCAGCTTCCACCTTATGTACGTACGGCACTGGCCTTGCTCGAGCACAGCATGAGCAATCCCGAGGAGGTGGCTACCGGCGAGGGTTTGCGCGAGGCCATCGAGCGCAGCGGCCTGTTCCTTGAGTCGCAGCTGGCGCGGGCCACCGGCGACACTACCGAGATTGGCCAGGATGACTGGAAAGGCGCACTGCTGCGGCTGCTGTCGGCGCTGGAAGATCAGCCGGCTTTGCGCGATGGCATCGGCACCGACGTCGCGCCACCGCTGCAGTCTCGTGGCATGACGCCGCAGGGCCGGTTTGTTTTGCCAGCGGAGTTGGCTGAGAGCCATCAGGCGTCGGATTTCCTGCCACGTCTGCGCAACGACGTACAGGCGGCCCTGGCCCGGCTTGAGGTCAATCAGTTGCAGGCACGCAGTGTGCCGGCCTGGATGATCGAAATTCCGGTGCAAGGCGAACACGGAGCCGATGTCTTGCAGGTGCGTCTGGAGCAACATGCCAGCGAAGGCGAGCAGGACCAGCACTGGACACTCGGCTTTGCCCTGGACCTGCCGTCATTGGGTCCGCTGCAAGGTGAGCTGGTCTTGCGCGGCCTGCGCTTGTCGGTGCGGCTGTGGGCGCTGCTCAGTAGCACCGTGGCTTTGCTGGAAGGTCAGTTCGGTGATTTGCGCGAACGGCTTGCTGCCAGCGGGCTGAGCCTGGATCAATTAAGTTGCCAGACGGGGTTGCCGCAAGCCGGCAACAGTCGCAGCGCCGTGTTTCTCAAGGCCACGGCATGAAGCCGCTGCTGCCCGCGCCGCAACGCAAGGTGGTACTGCGTCTTTCCAGCGGCGCGGAAGAAACGCCGACGCCGCCCAGCCTCAGCGCCGACGAACTGGAGAATCTGCTTGAACGCGCGCGCGCGCTCGGGCTGCCGTTGCATCACGACGCGCAGATTGCCGCCTTGCTGACGTCCCTGCGCATGAGCAAGGACGTGCCGCCGGTGCTCTATAACGCCGCCGCCGCGGTGCTGGCCAGCGTTTATGCGGCCTCGGACAAAGCGTGAGATTCAACGCCTCGCGTGGTGTTCGTGAATACGGCGCCGCTCGCGATTACGTGCGGCCCGCGTAGAGTCGCAGCACCAGCTCCGCTTCGTTGCGTGACAAACCGCAACGCTCCATCAACACCTCGAGCCCGCAGCCTTCACGAGCCAACTGCTGGGCCAATTCGTAGTTGTGGGTGGCGGGTTGATGTGCGTGCGATACGGGCGGCGCCACGGCAGGCATTGGCGTCGACCTGACGGCGCGGCTTTGCTCGTCGAGCAGCCGCAAGCGCTCGTCCAGCGCCTGCAGCCGATGTTCGATCTGGTTGAGCGTGTTCGTCAGCAGTAACGCCGGCACGCCGCCACCGG
Source organism: Rhodanobacter sp. (assembly GCA_049280175.1). Classification (GTDB taxonomy): domain Bacteria; phylum Pseudomonadota; class Gammaproteobacteria; order Xanthomonadales; family Rhodanobacteraceae; genus Rhodanobacter. The sequence goes on along the minus strand of JBAPPP010000083.1, from coordinate 169 downwards.
CGTTGGCCTGGCCAATGAGGTCACGCCGCAACCGGCGCCCCTGCTGCCAGGAGGATACAAGCAAGGTCAGTTGCAACAGCACCAGCACGATCAACATCACATCAAGCCACACGTTGCAGCTCCGGAGCAAGGCGACACAGTCGCACGACATCGAGCAGCGCAACGAAAC
>JBAPPP010000082.1:0-4784 GCA_049280175.1 Rhodanobacter sp. | reverse complement strand
GTGCAGGGCCGCGAAGCGCCGGCGGCGATTGTCACCATGCTGCGCAAGGCCTCGGCCAGCAAGCGCTACGACGTGCTGCTGCTGACCCGCGGCGGCGGCTCGCTGGAGGATCTGTGGGCATTCAACGACGAGCAGGTCGCGCGGGCGATCCATGCGAGCACAGTGCCAGTGGTCAGTGCCGTCGGGCATGAGATCGATTTCAGCATCGCCGACTTCGTCGCCGATTTGCGCGCGCCCACGCCCTCGGCCGCTGCCGAATTGCTGGTACCCGATGCCGTAGCGATCAGCCGCCATCTGCAGCAGTTGCAGCAGCGCCTGCTCACCCTGCAACAACGCAAGTTGCAGGGACACGCGCAGCGACTGGATCACCTGTCTACGCGATTGCAGACGCAGCGCCCACAGGCACGGCTGGCGCGCGATCACGAACGACTGCTGCACCTGCAGCGGCGCCTGAGTGCCGTCCTGCGTGAACAAAGCCAGCGCCGACATACGCGACTCGAACGACTACATGCCCGCTTGCTGGCGCTGCACCCACGTGCACGACTGCCGCTGCTCGCCCGTCGACTGGCCGAACAGGATCAGCGCCTGCGCCGCGCCATCGCCTACACCCTGGAGCGCCAGCAAACCGCCCTGCGGCATGCCGGTCACGCACTGCATGCCGTGAGTCCGCTTGCCACGCTGGAGCGCGGCTACGCGATCCTCTTTGACGATGCAGGACATGTCGTGCGTTCTTCGGCAAACGTCACCGACGGTGACACCGTGAAGGCGCGCCTGGCGGACGGCGAGCTCAAACTTCGGGTACTTGGCGAGTGATTGACGCCACCTGATCGTGGTCGCCAATCACGTACCTACTCCATCGGTCAGCCGGGTTCGCCCGTGGCCTTATCGGCCAGTCGCACCAACGCACTGGCTGCGCTCACGAACTCAGATGGCATCATCACGATGGTCATCGTGTTCTGTTCCGCGCCCACCTCAGTCAACATCTGCATGCGCCGCAGCTCCATCGCCATCGGCATGTGAGCCATCTTGGCGGCCGCCTCGGTGAGCTTCAACGCGGCATCGTGCTCGGCTTCGGCCTTGATGATGCGGGCACGTTTCTCGCGATGAGCCTCGGCTTCCTGCGCCATCGCGCGCTGCATGGACTGGGGAATTTCCACATCCTTGATCTGTACGCGATCGACTTCCACGCCCCACGGCTCGGTAACTTTGTCGATGATTTCGCCCAGCATGGCGGACAGCTTTTCCTGTTCCTTCAGCAGTTCGTCCAGCGAATGCTGGCCCATCACGCTGCGCAGGCTGGTGAGCGCGGTCTGGCGCACCGCATCCTCGAAGTTCGCCACCTCGATGATCGCGCGCTCCGGATTGATCACCTTGTACCAGACCACCGCACGCACCTTGATCGGCACATTGTCATTGGTCATGGTTTCCTGTGGCTCGATGTCCTGGGTAACCACACGTACGTCGATGATCTGCATGCGCTCGATGCCGGGAATGATCCACGTCAGGCCCGGCGAGCGGGTGGAATGATAGCGTCCGAGCCGGAATACCAGCCCACGCTGGTACTGCTGCAGTACGCGCAGACCAGAAATGAGAAATAGCGATAGCAGGACAATCAAAAAGAACACGGGCATGAAAATCTCCATTGAAAGATCGGGCCGAGACGGCCCAGTGTACGGTGTGCTCTCAGGTGTCGGCTGATCGAAGATCCCGGCGTAGCTAGTCGGAGAACTTATGACGCGCCGGGCTGCGTCGCCTCGAGATTCCAGCCCATCGCGTTGTACAGGTGGTAACGAGCCATACCGAGGTATTCGTGCATCGCGATATCGGTCACGGCGAAGTTGTACGTCTGCGGCAGCCATGTCATCTGGGCCGCCACGTAATCGGCACGCACCGGAATCGCCGCTATGCCGAAGTGCGCGAAGTACAGGCTAGCGCGAGGCAAGTGCGTGCCCGAGGTCACCAGCACGATATGGTGCGCACCCACGCCCTTCAGCAGCGGCTCGCTGAATTCTGCGTTCTGCCAGGTATTCATGCTTTGCTGTTCGAGCATCAGATCGGCGGCATCCACACCAAGCCTGCTCAGCACCCGACCGTAGACCAGGGACTCCGCCTCACGGTAATGCTGCGACCGGCCACCGCTCACCAGCAGCTTGCAGTCTTGGCCGGTGGCCTTGCATTGCCGGTATAACGCGGCCGCCTGAACGATCCGGCCATAGCCGACCCATTGCGGCTCCAGCACATCGGCCCCGGCCACCGGTACGCTTCCTGCGGTAAGCAGCACGATCGCGTTATGTGCCACCCAGTCACCGGGTGCCGTCGCCACATAAGGACGTTGCAGATGGCGCAGCAGCCACCGCGGCAGTGGGCCGCTACCCACCGCAAAGAACAACACGATGATCATGCCTGCGAGGCTGCGAGCCAGTCCGCGCCGCCCGCGCCAGTTTGCTGCAAACGCCAGAAGCAACAGGACCGCAAACACGATGCATGTCATGGCGATGGAATCCTTAGTGGGAGTGCAGCGTAACGCAGGTCGCGGGGTCACGTTGCGAACGCCGGTCATCGCCTGAGCAGGTGGCATCGGCATCGTGTCGAGCGAGCCCCCCCTGCAGAACAACACTGGCGTGCGACGACGCGCTGTCGTATATGTTCGGCTCCGTTCGATACGGAACTACGTGATTGGCTGGAGGGACCCATGCCTGCTTTGAGACCATCGACATGGCCTTGACCCTTCCACTGTTGCAAGAGAACTCACATGGCAAAAACCTCCTCTGGCAGTCGCGGCAGCAGCAAACCGGGCAACACCGTTCGTTCCGGTAACCGGGAGCCGTCTTCAAGCGGGCATGCCGGTGGCGCAGGAAGGGCCGGCGCGTTTTCCCGCATCTGCATCGGGACCGTTCTCGCCGTCACCGCACTGGCGGCGGCGATGGACGCCAGCGCCGACGACATCGGACGCGGCGACCGCTACTCGGGACAGACCTGGGCTTCGCGCTCGCCCGTGCTGGCGCAGCACGGCATGGCCGCCACCGAACAGCCGCTGGCTTCGCAGGTCGCCATCGATATCCTGAAGAAGGGTGGCAGCGCGGTGGATGCAGCGATCGCGGCGAATGCAGCGCTCGGGCTGATGGAGCCGGTGTTGAATGGCATCGGCGGCGACTGTTTCGTGATCGTGTGGGATCCGAAGACGAAGCAGCTGTATGGCTACAACGGTTCCGGCCCTTCGGCGAAGGGACGCGACCTCGACAAAATGCGCGCCGAGGTCGCCGCCGCCTACAAGAAGGCCGGCCTCCCAGCCAAGGATCACATTCCTTCAGTGGGTTCGCTGCCGATTACGGTACCCGGCACCGTCGATACCTGGTTTGCGCTGCACGACAAGTTCGGCAAGCTGCCCATCGCGGACGACCTGGCGCCGGCCATCAGCTATGCAAAGAACGGTTTCCCGGTCACCCAGCTGGTTGCCAAATACTGGAAAGGCAACATGGCGGCGTTCGACAAGAGCCACGCCCTGATCGAGGAGAGCGCGAACGCGCGCAGCACGTATCTGATCGATGGACATGCGCCGGCTGAAGGCGAAGTGTTCCGCAATCCCGACCTGGCGAACACGCTCACCCAGATCGCCACGGGCGGGCGCGATGCGTTCTACAAGGGTGCGATCGCGCATACCATCGATGCGTATTTCAAGCGCATCGGCGGCGATCTTCGCTATCAGGATTTCGCGGACTATCACGGTGAGTGGGTCACGCCGCAATCGGTGAATTATCACGGCTATGACGTGTACGAACTGCCGCCGAATGGGCAGGGTTTCGCCGCGCTCGAAATGCTGCAGATCCTCAAGGGGATCGATCTGAAGAAGATGGGCGTCGGCAGCAGTGATGCCCTCACCGCGATGCTCGAAGCCAAGCGGCTCGCCTACGAGGATCTCGCGAAGTATTACGCCGACCCGCGCTTCGTCAACATTCCGATGAAGGGCCTGCTGTCGGAAGGTTATGCCGACCAACGCCGCAAGTTGATCGACCTGGCCCATCCACGTGCCGACATCGGCCCCGGCGATCCGAAGCTCTTCAACGGTGACACGACCTATTTCACCACTGCCGACAAGGACGGCATGATGGTCTCGATCATCCAGTCCAACTATCGCGGCATGGGCTCAGGCCTAGTCGCCGACCACCTTGGCTTTATGTTCCAGGATCGCGGCGAGCTGTATTCGCTGGATGCGAAAGCCGCGAACGCCTACGCGGCGGGCAAGCGTCCGTTCCACACCATCATTCCCGGCTTCGTGTTGAAGAACGGCGCGCCCTATATGTCGTTTGGCCTGATGGGCGGCGACATGCAGCCGCAGGGGCACATCCAGGTGCTGACCAACATGATCGACTACGGTATGAACGTGCAGGACGCCGGCGATGCCGCGCGTTGGCGCCACTACGGCAACGCCGAGCCTACCGGTGAAGCTTCGCAGGGCCTGGGCACGGTGGAGATGGAATCGGGCTTCGATCCGTCGGTGAAAGCCGAGCTGGCGAAGCGCGGCTACAAGATCGTGCCCGGCACCGGCAACTTCGGTGGCTACGAGGCGATCATGTTCGATGCCACGCAGCACGTGTACTGGGGCGCCACCGAGATGCGCAAGGACGGCGAGGTGGTTGGCTATTGAGAACGGCTCCCTGCTTGCAGAGGGAGGAGAAAAGAAGGCCGAACACGCCTGCGGTTAGGCGACACACCAGGCCGGACAGGACTCGTAGGTTGGGGTGAGCGCAGCGATGCCCAACATCACGCCCCGGACCACGTTGGGC
>JBAPPP010000081.1:0-9397 GCA_049280175.1 Rhodanobacter sp. | reverse complement strand
CTGCTGTTCCCTGTACAGGCGTTCGGGCAGACGCGGCGCGAACGTCTCCAGATACTCGCCGATGGCGGCGAGTTCACCCTGCCAGGCGGGGGTGTCCACGTCGAGCAGTTCGTCGAGCTGGGCACGCTCGAGCTTGAGCCCGTGCAGCTTGAGTTCGCCAGCTGCGGGCAGCGTGCCGATGGGGGTCTCCAGGCCGCTGACGCGACCATCGACGCGACCCAGCATCCACTCCAGCACGCGCAGGTTGTCGCCAAAGCCCGGCCACAGGAACTTGCCGTCCTTGCCCTTGCGGAACCAGTTCACGTGGAAAATCTTCGGCAGCTTCGCGCCGGGCTGGTCGAACGACAGCCAATGGGCGAAGTAGTCGCCGTAGTGATAGCCGCAGAACGGCTTCATGGCCATCGAGTCGCGGCGCAGCACGCCAACCGCGCCAGTGGCAGCGGCGGTGGTTTCCGAGCCCATCGCGGCACCCATCAGGACGCCGTGGGTCCAGTCGCGTGCTTCCATCACCAGTGGCAACAGCGACGGTCGCCTGCCACCGAACACGATGGCGCTGATCGGCACGCCCTGCGCATCCTCGGCGCGCTCCGACCAGGTCGGGCACTGTCTGGCGCTTACCGTGAAGCGTGAGTTCGGATGTGCGGCCGGGCCATTCGCCGGATTGTACGGGCGACCCTGCCAGTCGGTCACCGGGGTGCCCGGCAGGCCTTCCCACCATGGCTGGTTGTCGGCGGTTACCGCGACATTGGTAAAGATGGTGTCGTGCGAGATGCTCTCGAGCGCGTTCGCGTTGGTTGCGTTGCTGGTGCCCGGCGCCACACCGAAGAAACCGGCTTCGGGATTGATCGCATACAGCTGTCCATCCGCACCCGGACGCATCCAGCAGATGTCGTCGCCGACCGTCCACACCTTCCAGCCGTCCTCGCGGTAGCCTTCCGGTGGAATCAGCATGGCGAGGTTGGTCTTGCCGCAGGCGGACGGGAACGCGGCGGCGATGTAGTGCGTTTCGCCCTGCGGATTCTCGATGCCGACGATCAGCATGTGCTCGGCCAGCCAGCCCTCGCTGCGGGCTTGGTGGCTCGCGATGCGCAGCGCATGACACTTCTTGCCCAGCAAGGCATTGCCGCCGTAACCGGAGCCGTACGACTTGATCGTGAGCTCCTCGGGGAAATGCATGATGAAACGACGCTCGGGGTCGAGTTCACCAGTGGAATGCAGGCCTTTGATAAACGGGCTGCCGGAGAGGCCCTCGCGCTCGATGCGTTCCAGCGCGGCCTTGCCCATGCGGGTCATGATGCGCATGTTCGCGACGACGTATGGGCTGTCGGTGATCTCAACGCCGCAGCGCGACAGCGGTGAATCAATCGGGCCCATGCAGTACGGAATGACGTACATCGTGCGGCCCTGCATGCAGCCGTCGAACAGCGCGTCCATCTTCGCGTGCGCTTCGCCCGGATCCATCCAGTGGTTGTTGGGGCCGGTGTCTTCCTGCTGCGGGTGGCAGACCAGGGTGAGGTGTTCCACGCGCGCTACGTCGGAGGGATTGGAGCGGTGCAGGTAGCAGCCCGGGTGGGTCTGCTGGTTGAGCTCGATCAGGTCGCCGGTCTGCAGCATCTGCTGCACCAGCGTCTGGTATTCGGCGTCCGATCCATCGCACCAGTGAATCTGGGCGGGACGGGTCAGTGCTGCAACGTCGTTCACCCAGCGATCGAGTGCATCCAGCTTGCTTACCATCGTTCTCTCTCTGGTCTTGCCGTAAAAAAGAGCTGGAACGGTAGTTTGCGCGCACTGGCATTGCAAGGTTGCGCGCAGCAAAAACAGCATTCCGCAAGCCGTTTTGGGCGTGCGGGAGCGCTTGGCTCAGCTGGGGATCAGGGTCGCGATCATGTGTTCCACGTAGGCTTCGAATTCCTCGTGATTGATCCGCGGCAGACCCAGCGTGAAGTTCAGCTGCAGGAAACCGACGTAGGCGGCATAAGTGAGCCGCGCACGGTTGAGTGCCTGCGGCGGCGGCAGACCGGCCTCACGAAACGCGGTAGTCAGGAACTCCATCCGCCGTTGCGACACGCGGGCCATCACCGGGACTACTTGAGGATGGTCCAGCGCCTTCAACAGTGCGGCGTACACGCGATGCGGCTGCAGCTCGTGTGCAACCCGTCGGAACAGCTCGGGCAGGCGCTTGCGCGGATCGGCAATCTGTTCGATCTGGCTGATGATCTCGCGCTCGCCGTACTGCTCCCAGCGCTCCAGCGCGGCGTTCAGCAGTGCTTCGCGAGTGCGGAAATGCCAGTAGAAGCTGCCCTTGGTCACGCCCAGCTGGCGCGCCAGTGCTTCCACGGCCAGGGCGCCGACGCCTTGCTCGGCGATCAGGTGCAGTGCGGCGATTTCCCAGTCCTCGGCCGACAGACGGGTGCGTTCAGGCTTGCTGCTGACATTCATGGGCGTATGGTAGCGATACCCTGCGACTTTGTAATCCGAGGTCGCTAGATATTTGAAATATCGCAATATTTACTGTGGCCAGGGAAATCGCGGCAGGCGCGTATTGACGGCACTTGCCGAGGGCGTCCATACTCATCCGTATGGTAGCCACGACTCATAACCAAGCTATATCCAGTCGTTTCCGTGTCGCCGACCTGGAACTGGCGGTCGAGACGCGCCATCCGGCCGGCAGCCCGACGCTGCTGTTCGCGCACGGTTTCGGCCAGACGCGCGGCGCCTGGAACGGTGCAGCGATGGCGCTGGCCGAGCAGGGTTGTCGCTGCGTGACGTTCGACAGCCGCGGCCATGGGGAAAGCGATCGCGTGAAAGGCGGCGCGGGCACTGGCTACCACATGGATCAGTTTGCCGACGACCTGCTGCGGCTGGCCGCTGCCCAACCGCAGCCGCCGATCCTGGTGGGTGCGTCGATGGGTGGTCTGCTCGGCATCGTGCTCGCTGGCGAGGTGCGCCCGGTTCCGTTCCGCGCGCTGGTGCTGGTCGACATCACGCCGCGCTGGGAAACCGCCGGAGTGGAGCGCATCCTCGCGTTCATGCAGGCACATCCTGACGGCTTTGCCGATTACGCCGAGGCGTCCGAACAGATCGCCGCCTATCTGCCGCAGCGGCGCGAGCGCAAGAGCGAGCAACAGTTGCGCCCGTTGCTGCGCGAAGGCGCCGATGGCCGGCTGCGCTGGCACTGGGATCCGGCTTTGCTCGCCGGTGACCTGGTGCAGGAGAGCGAGCGCTATCAGCCGCTGCTGCAGACGGCCGCGGCGAAGATTGATATACCCGTGCTGCTGTTGTCAGGCGCGCGCAGCGACGTGGTGTCGCGCGCCACGGTCGATGAATTCCTGCAAATGGTGCCGCATGCGCAGCATGTGGAGCTATCGCACGCCACCCATATGGTGGCGGGTGATGCGAATGATGCGTTTACGCGTGAAGTTGTGCGCTTCGTGCAAAGTCTGGACAAGGTAAGTCCGGATCCGTCAGCTGAGCGGCCGCGTGCCGACGCTGTTCAACCGTGATGAGGTGCTGAGATGTCCGTGATACTGACCCTGTTGGCGGCGCTGATTGCCACCGGCGCCTGCGCCTACCACCGCAGCAGTCTGCTTACCTGGGCCATCGTTACCCCGGTGACCACGCTGCTGGTCGGCTTGGTGGTGGGTGCGCCGTGGACGCTGTTGATCCTGCTGATCATCGAGGCGGCGATCGCGGTGCCCTTGCTGATGGTGGATTTTCGCCGGCGGCGGATCAGCGCGCCGTTGCTGAAATTGTTCGCCAAGGTGACGCCGAAGCTGTCCGAGACCGAACAGACCGCGCTGGAAGCGGGCACCGTCGGCTTCGAGGGGGAACTGTTCTCCGGCAAGCCGAACTGGCACGAATTGCTGAAGCAGCCGAAGCCTGAGCTGAGCGTGGAGGAGCAGGCTTTTCTCGACGGTCCGGTGGAAGAACTATGCGGGATGATCGACGACTGGGAGATCACCCACGAACTGGCCGACCTGCCGCCGAACGTGTGGGAGTTCATCAAGAAGAACAAATTCTTCGGCATGATCATCCCGAAGCGTTACAACGGGCTGGAATTCTCAGCGCTGGCGCATTCAGCGGTACTGCAGAAGCTCGCGTCGATGTCGGCCACAGTGTCGTCGACCGTCGCCGTGCCGAACTCGCTCGGGCCGGCAGAACTCTTGCTGCATTACGGTAGCGAGGAGCAGAAGAATTTCTATCTGCCGCGGCTGGCCGTAGGCGAGGAAATCCCTTGCTTCGCGCTGACCGGCCCGTATGCCGGCTCCGACGCCACCTCGATTCCCGACTTCGGCATCGTCTGCAAGCAGACCGTCGACGGTGTGGAAACGCTGGGCATCAAGCTCACGTTCGACAAGCGCTACATCACGTTGGCACCGATCGCCACAGTGATTGGTCTCGCGTTCCGCATGTACGACCCCGAGCATTTGCTCGGTGAAAAAGAAGACCTCGGCATCACCCTGGCATTGCTGCCGCGATCGACTCCGGGTCTGCAGATCGGTCGCCGGCACTTCCCGTTGAACGTGCCGTTCCAGAACGGACCGGTCCACGGCAAGGATATGTTCGTGTCGCTGTCGACGTTGATCGGCGGCCCGCATATGGCAGGCCACGGCTGGCGCATGCTGGTCGAATGTCTGTCGGTTGGCCGCGCGATTTCGCTGCCATCGAGTGCCACCGGTGGCGTGCGTGCGGCCGTCGCATCCGTAGGATCGTATGCCCGCATGCGCAAGCAATTTGGCCTCGCGATTGCACGCTTTGAAGGCGTGGAAGAGGCGCTGGCGCGTATCGGTGGACTGACCTATGCCACGGCGGCGCTGTCACGTGCCACGGCAGCGGCCGTCGATCGCGGCGAGAAGCCGGCCGTGCCGTCGGCGATCGCGAAATACCACGCCACCGAATGGGGGCGGCAGATCGCCGGCGACGCGATGGACGTGCTGGGTGGCAAGGCAGTGCAACTCGGTCCGAAAAACTATGCCGGCCGCGCATGGCAGGGCGTACCGATCGCCATCACCGTGGAGGGCGCGAACATCATGACGCGCAGCCTGATGATCTTTGGTCAGGGTGCGATCCGCTGCCATCCGTACGTGTTGAAGGAAATGCAGGCGTTGACGATCACCGATCGCCGCGAGCAGTTGCGCACCTTCGATCGCCTGTTGTTTGGCCATCTGGGCTTCGGAATTTCCAACGCGGTGCGCAGCTTCGTGCTCGGCCTCACCGGTTCGCATATCGGCGACAGTGCGGGCGATGCCTATACCCGCCGCTATTACCGCAAGCTCGACCGCTACTCTGCCGCGCTGGCACTGTGTTCGGACGTCTTCATGGGTGTGCTCGGCGGCAAGTTGAAGTTCAAGGAGAAGCTGTCCGCCCGTCTCGGCGACGTGCTTAGCTATCTGTATATCGCCAGCGCGATGCTCAAGCGCTACGAGGACACCGGCCGGCCGGAAGCGGACCGTCCGCTGCTGGCATGGGCGTTCCATCAGTGCGTGTGGAACATGCAGATGGCGCTGGATGGTGCGATCCGCAATTTCCCGGTGCGTCCGGTGTCGTGGCTGCTGCGCGTCCTGGTGTTTCCGTTTGGTCGCCGCGAAGTGCCGCCGTCCGATCGCCTGGGCCGTCGGGTGGCCGCGTTGATCACCGCGCCCAGCGAAGCGCGCGACCGCCTGTTGGAGTGGGTATATCTGACACCGACGGCGAACAACACCATGGGCCGTATGCATGCGCTGTTGCCCGAAGTGATCCTCGCCGAACCGGTCGACCGCAAGTTTGCGAAGGCGCAGAAGAGCGGCCAGTTCAAGTCACACGATTACATGGATCAGCTGGCCGAGGCGGAGCAAGCCGGCGTAATCAACGCGATCGAAGCGGCGCTGCTCAAGCGCGTGCGCGAGGGCGTGTTCGAGTTCATCTCGGTGGATGACTTCGAACCGGATGAGCTGCGTTCGGCGGTGACCCGTGCCGATCTGAAGAAACTGGCTGACGCGGCGTAATGCGTTTCATCGGACGTCTTCAGGATGACGGCAGCAGACACGGCCGCCTTCGGGATACCCGATGAGCGCGCCGTTGCTGTCACTGTATCGGCGTATCACGCGCTGGCCAGGCGGTCACTGGCTGTTCGCTCGCGCGGTGTGCTTCAGGGCGCCGTATTTCGCCACCATCGCGCCGCGTTTCCTGACGCTGGAACCGGGGCGCTGCGAGGTTCGCATGCGCGATCGTCGGCGCGTGCACAACCATATCGGCACCGTGCATGCGATCGCGTTGTGCAATCTCGCCGAACTCAGTGCGGGCGTGATGGCCGAGGCAACCCTGCCGCCAGGCATGCGCTGGATTCCCAAGGGCATGACCGTCGAATATCTGGGCAAGGCGATCGGCAGCATGCATGCGGTAGCCACGCCCGATGCGCCCCTGGTGGCGTCGGATACGGGGCACGAATGGCCGGTGGTGGTGTTGGTCACCGATCCGGCGGGGAAGGCGGTTTTCCGCGCACGGATCGCGATGTGGGTGTCACTGCGCAAGCACGCCTGAGCATCTTGCTTGCAGCATGTCGCTGCCGGTGGAGTGCGGACTCAGCCCGCCAGCACGCAACGATTCTTGCCGCTGCGCTTGGCTTCGTACATGGCGCGGTCGGCGGCCTGGATCAATAGCTCTTCGGCGTCAGGGCGGTCGCTGGGCACGTACGGCGCGACGCCGATGCTGGCGCCAATACGAACATTCAGCGGGCAGCCGTTGACGTCCAGAGAGTAGGGCTCGCCCAGCACCGCGCACAATTTCTCGCAGAGCTGCAACGCCAGCGGCTGGTCGTTTATTTCCTCCAGGATCAGCGCAAACTCGTCGCCACCCAGTCGCGCGACGGTGTCATTGCCGCGAAGCTGCGCCGACAGGCGTGCAGCAATCTCCTGCAGCAGGGCGTCGCCGACGGAATGACCATGGGTGTCGTTGACATGCTTGAAACCGTCAATGTCGATGCAGGCGAGCGCGAACAATCCGTGATGGCGGTGCGCGCGCTGAATCGCACCTTGCAGGCGATCACGAAACAGCATGCGATTGGGTAGGCCGGTCAGCATGTCGTGACTGGCCTGGTGGCGTACCAGCGCCTCGACACGCTCGCGTTCGGCGATTTCAACAGTGAGCTGGCGATTGCGCTCCGACAGCGCGGCCATCGCCTGTTGCAGCTCGGCACGCGCTGCATGCAATTCAAGAAACACGCGTACCTTCGACTGCAGGATCGCATCGTTGATCGGCTTGGCGATGTAGTCCACGGCGCCCGAGCGATAGCCCTTGAGCTTGTTCAGATCATCGGCATAGGCTGCGGTGACGAAGATGATCGGCGTCTCGCGCAACTGCTCCGTTTCTCCCAGCAGAGCCGCTACCTCAAAGCCATCCATGTCAGGCATGTTGACGTCGAGCAGGATCAGCGCGAACTGATGATCCAGGCACAGCGCCAATGCCTGGTTGCCGCTGGTTGCCTCGAATAGCTGCGCGCCGCAGTGCGCGAGCAGCCGGCGCATCGCAACCAGGTTGGCGGAAGTGTCGTCGACGACCAGGATTTTCGGCAGCATCGCATTCATGTCAGGCAGAGGCGGTTGAGCAACGGAGCGATCTGCTCCAGCGGTAGGCAGTAGTCGGTGCCGGCGGTATCCAGCGCCGCCTGTGGCATCGCCGCAGCTGCGGCACTGGTGGGCGTCTGAATCACGGCGATGCCACCGCGGGAGCGGATCTGCGCCAGACCGTCGGCACCATCGCGATTTGCACCAGTTAACACCACGCCGATCAATGCCGCGTGATAGACGTCCGCCGCAGACTCGAACAGCACGTCGATGGATGGCCGCGAAAAGCACACCCGTTCGTCAACGGATAATGCAAAGTGTCGGTCATGCTCCAGCAGCAGATGATATCCACTGGGAGCTACATGCACGGTATTGCCGCTGGCAGGCCCACGCTCACGCGCTTCGACGACCGGCAGTGCTGAATGGGTGGCGAGTAAATCGCACATGGCTTCGACATTGCCGGAGGTGTGACAGCACACCAGCACCGCCTGCAGCAAGTGCGGATCGAGTGCAGCAAGCACGACCTTGAGCGCATTGAAGCCGCCCATCGAGCAGCCAATCGCTATGGCTTCAGGGCGATTCATCGTGGTTTTCCGGTGATGGATGGCTGGATCGCCGGTACAACCGCAGTTTGGCGTCGACGGCGCTGAAATCGACCGCGACCGGAGCGAAATCCAGTGTTTCGCGCAACCCCAGACAGAGGTGGCCGCCACGTACCAGACTGTCGCGGAACAGCGTCAGCGTGCGGTTCTGCAGGGGATTCGAAAAGTAGATCAGCACATTGCGGCACAGCACCAGATGCGCTTCGCAGAACACTTTGTCGACCACCAGATTGTGATTGGCAAACGTGATGTTGCGGCGCAGTCGTTCGTGTAGCCGGATGAAATCGTAGCGGGCACTGTAATAGCTGGCCAACGACAAGTTGCCGCCGGCTTCCAGATAGTTGCGTGACCACAGTTGCGCATCCTTTGCCGGGTAGATGCCTTCGCGTGCACGCTGCAGGGCATCGGGGTTGAAGTCGGTAGCGAAGATATGGCTGCGTTCGTACAGGCCTTCCTCTTCCAGCAGTATCGCCAGCGAATAAGCTTCCTGCCCGTGCGCGCAGCCCGCCTGCCAGATGTTGATCTGTGGATAAGAGGCCAGAATCGGTAGTACCTGCTCGCGCAGCGCGCGGAACACGGGCGGATCGCGAAACATTTCCGAGACCGGTACCGACAGTCCCTGGATTACCTGAGTGACAAAATCTGGCTCGTGCAGCAGCTGCGCCGTGAGTGTGCTGATGCTGCCGCAATGATGATCATGCACCAGTTGGCGCACGCGTCGCGTCAGCGAAGCCGGCGCGTACTGGCTGAAGTCATGGCCGTGCCGGCGTTTGAGCGCCTGCACGAACAGATCCAGCTCAAGCTGCTCCAGTTCGGTGTCTGGCGGTGCTGTGGGCATGGCTGTCAGCGCTGCAGCCAGACGCGGATCATCGACGACAATTTGTCGATATCGATGGGCTTGGACAGGTAATCGCTGGCACCTACTTCCAGGCATTTCTCGCGATCGCCGCGCATCGCCTTGGCGGTCAGCGCGATGATCGGAAGCTTAGCGAACTGCGGCTGTGCACGGATCGCGCGGATGGTCTCGTAGCCGTCCATCACCGGCATCATGATATCCATCAACACCAGCTCCGCCGTGGCGTCATCTGCCAGCACCTTCAGCGCCTTCTGGCCATCCTGTGCCACGCTCACCACCAGCCCCCAGCTGCGCAGCACCTTGGACAGCGCGAACAAATTGCGCATGTCGTCGTCCACCAGCAGTACCTTGCGGCCAGCCAGCTCGGTCGCAGGCGACGTGGCGCCGCCGCCCGCGGC
>JBAPPP010000080.1:0-4033 GCA_049280175.1 Rhodanobacter sp. | reverse complement strand
GCTGATAGTCGGTTGTCGAAAAAAAAGTACGCGATCGACTGGTCGGCACGACTGTGTTGCGTTCAATGATTGGCGCGTAAAGGCCGAATTGCCGCTGGCCCATCGGGTCACTGTGGCTTACCTCGATGCCCAACGAATAGGGGCAAACATCGGTCATCACGACTTCGCGCAAAGATTCATCGCGTGAATGAAGGCCGGCCATGACCGCCGTGCCACGTGCGATGGCTTCGTCTGGATTGATGTGGCGTAGCGGTAGACGGCCAAACATACGCGTCACCAAACGCGTGACCATAGGCATGCGTGATGCCCCGCCCACGAGCAGAATTTCGTCCAGGTCGCGGCTCGTACTTTTTGAGTCGCGCATGGCCCGTTCGATCGGGGCGCGCATGCGAGCCAGGAGCAGGCTGGAACGGGCCTCGAACTCGCTTTCAGTGATACTCCAGCGGTAGGTGTTCCTTTCCAACTCAATGGGGACATCAACAATGGGCCCCTGTGAAAGATTTCGCTTCAGCCGCTCCATCTGTTCGCGCAGTTTTGCGCGATCGCTAGCGCTCAACGCATCGTGGGAAAGCCCCTGATCCACGCAAAACGATTGGATCATGACGCCGACGAAGTCTTCGCCGCCCAGAAAATTGTCGCCAGCCGTCGCGTGAACTTCCATCACGCCATCGAATAATTCCAGGATCGAGACGTCAAACGTCCCACCGCCCAGATCGAGCACCAGAAAGCGCGATTCCGTACCGCTTTTCTCCAGGCCGTAGGCAAGCGCTGCTGCCGTGGGCTCATTGACCAGCCGTTCGACTTTGATACCGGCAAGCGCGCCGGCGTTGAGGGTTGCCTTGCGCTGCGCGTCGCTGAAGTACGCGGGGACACTAATAATTGCCTCGGTAACGGGCTCGCCTGTCTCTGTTTGGGCGTCCACGATCAGGGACTTGAGGATAAGCGCAGACAACTCTTCGGCACGAAAGCGATGGGTGCCGATTTGAGTGATACGGTCAGTACCCATGGTCCGCTTGAAGGCTGCGACGGTAAGGCCAGGGTGTGACACCAGACGGGATTGCGCTGCTGCGCCAACCAATATCGCTCCGTCATCCCCTATACCCACCACCGATGGCGTCAGGTAGCTGCCATGCACGTTGCGTATAAGCCGCGGCCCTTCCGACGTCCACACACTGATCAGTGAGTGGGTCGTCCCCAAATCGATCCCTACAATCATTCAACCGTCCCTTCGGTTGTTCCCCCGCGGAATAGAGTAATTCAAAAGCGTTACCTTTCGAGCATCTCTCGGTAGTTGCATCATTGTCGAGTGACGGATCCAACTCATCGTGTGCGGCCTTGGGCCCGTCTGCAGAGGGGTGGAGGTCGTTGAAACGCCAGCATGAGCGATGGAGTGCGTATTCCGCTCTGACCGCACAGCGCCGACACTCTCGCATCAGGAGCAAGTTGCCTGGCGCGAGAGTACGTTATCGTTAGTTGCCACATGCTGCGCGTTGGGTCGAAAGCGGCGTTTGGTGCCAGCGATCAACATCAAGTCCAACCACTGGCGCCCCTTGCTACTACTGCACCTTTTGTCGCTGACGATGCGCGGCGACTTTGGCTCGATTGCCGCAGAGCGCCATGCTGCACCATCTCCGTGCGTGGCCTCGGGTATGGTCGGCAAACAACAACGTGCACTGCGCCCCCTCGCATGCCTTGACGTACGAGAAGTCTTCGTCGGAGATGCATGTCGCCAGTGCCTCTGCGATGGGCAAGAGCAATGAATCTGTGGAACGCCAATGGCGCAGCGTACGCAGCTCCAAGCTCTGAGTCGTTTCGCCGTCCGCCTTCGCCAATTGGTTGAACTTTTCGTCCTTTTCCAATAGTCGATTGAGCTTCTCCAATGGCTTGAGGTCGGCGACGGCGAGGGGACGGCCCTTGCGTTTGCGAACGAATTCCCGAAACCACTCGCGCAGCTGACGTGCCTGCTCGGCCACGCTGTCCAGTTCGCCGGGCAACGCTCGAGCCCTCAATGCCTCCAGCGTTTCCGCGGGGACCAAACCCGCCTGCTCCAACCACGACAAGAGCCCTTCACCGCTATCGATCCAGTCGATGGGCGTGTTGACGGGGGTCGCGATCGAATTCAGGAAGTCGAGCCCTACCGCATCGGCTAGAAACAGGGCGTCGGGTTTTGAGTGATCCACGGAGCTGTCTCGCTTGGGATCCCATCGATCCGTTGGGTTACTGTAACCGTCAAAATACATGTTGACAAGTTACATTCTTCATATGTAACCTCTCAAACGTACTCAGACAGGTTAGCGATATGCGCTAACCAACTTCAGTGTGGAGAACGGAAATGGCCCTCAGCGAATTAACGGTGGTGCTCGTGCACGGCGCATGGGCGGACGGATCGAGTTGGACAAAAGTCATCGGCGCTCTGCGGGCCAGAGGCATTCATGCGCTTGCTGTCCCGCTTCCCTTGACCTCGTTAGCCGAGGACGTGGCGGCTCTGGACAGAACGCTTGAGCGCGCGAACGCCAACGTGGTGTTGGTAGGCCACGCGTATGCGGGGGCGGTGATCGGGGCGACGCGCAGTGAGAGAGTGAAGTCGCTCGTGTATGTCGCGGCGCTGGCCCCGGACGAAGGCGAGACAGTTGCCGACGTTTTCTATCGCAATGATCCCCACATCGCGGCTCCGCAGCTTGCTCCAGATCGCCACAGCCTGATATGGCTCCCTGACGCTGCTTTTGCTGCCGCCTTTGCGCAAAACGCGACGGCAGAAGAGCAGGCCGTCCTCGCCGCGGTGCAGCGTCCGATCGCCGCTGCTTGCATTGGTGTCGCCGTTGGGCGCCCACTTTGGAAGGACCGGCCCAGTTGGTTTCTAGTCGCCGAACATGACCACATGATCGTTCGCGAGACGCAGCAATTCATGGCACAGCGGATGAACGCGCAGGTGCGCTCATATCCGGTTGACCACACCCCAAGTGTCACCGCGCCGAACGTAGTCGTGGACATCATCCACGAGGCCATTGGCGAAACGGCCGGCCACTGACGCCGGAGGCGTCTACCGAATCACGCCGGGAAAGGGCAGCCCCAAGCCGGCAAGTCCCTCACCGACGTGGTAGCCACCGTAAATCTATTTATGGGGCTGCGAATGCGCTCAGAAAGTCAGTACACGAAATCGCCCATGGCCGTTTCATCACCCAAGAGGATCACCCAATGACCACGATCAGCTACCGTACCGCCAACGTCGACGGCTTCAATGTTTTTTACCGTGAAGCTGGCGCGGCCGACGCACCGAAGCTCCTGCTGCTGCATGGCTTTCCGAGCTCAAGTCACATGTTTCGCGAGCTGATCCCGCTACTGGCGGATCGCTTCCATATCATCGCGCCCGACTTGCCGGGTTTTGGCAAATCGGACATGCCGGCGCGAGAGGATTTCGAATACACGTTCGACCATCTCGCCGATGTCGTGGAGCGTTTCACTGAAATCGTCGGCTTCGATCATTTTGCGGTCTATGTTTTTGACTATGGCGCACCGACCGGCTTCCGCCTGGCTGTGCGACATCCCGAACGCATCACCGCGATTATTTCGCAGAATGGCAACGCCTATGAGGAAGGATTGAGCGAGGGATGGAACCCCATCCAGGCCTACTGGAAAGACAACTCGCAGGCCAATCGCGATGCATTGCGCGCGTTCCTCGCTCCGGAAACAACGGCATGGCAATACACGCATGGTGTGTCTGAGCCGACCGCGGTGTCGCCAGACGGATACTCGCTCGACAACTTCTATCTGGCTCGTCCGGGCGCCCATGAAGTTCAACTGGATCTGTTCGGCGATTACCAGAGCAACGTTGCGCTGTACCCGACTTTCCAGAAATATTTTCGTACGCACAAGCCGCCATTCCTGGCGGTGTGGGGCAAGAACGATCCCTTCTTTTTGCCGCCGGGCGCGGAAGCTTTCAAGCGGGATATCCCCGATGCGACGGTCCGTTTTTTTGACACAGGGCACTTTGCACTCGAGACGCATGCCGTGCAGATCGCGGAAGAGATACTGG
>JBAPPP010000079.1:0-4224 GCA_049280175.1 Rhodanobacter sp. | reverse complement strand
GCGCGTCGAGCCGACGTGCCGGCGACTGATGACTGTGCCCGGCGTCGGCCCGCTAACCGCGTTGGCGTTCCGCGCCACCATCGACCAGCCGTGCCGCTTCCGAAAGTCGCGCGATGTCGGCGCCCATCTTGGCCTGACGCCGCGGCGGTATCAATCTGGCGAAACCGACGTACAGGGCCGTATCAGCCGATGCGGCGACGAACTGGCCCGTACCGCACTCTACGAAGCCGCCCACTCGCTGCTGATCCGCAGCACCAAATGGTCGGCGTTGCGCGCCTGGGGCATGAACATCGCCAAACGCCGGGGCATGGCACGTGCCCGCGTCGCGGTTGCCCGCAAGCTTGCGGTGATCCTGCACCGCATGTGGGTCGATGGCAGCGAGTTCCGCTGGGGCAAGCAGACCGCAGCGCCCGCGGTCGCGGCGTAGCAGACGTTCCAGTTTCCGCCTGACGAGGGCGGAGCCGCGTCGTTCCCGTGGGGACGATGGGCGAGGTGATCTCGTTGAGAGTCCGGAACCGGCTGGCAGCAATGCCTCCAGGTCGCGGGACAGATTGAGAGTAACCGTTGCGGGCACAGCACCTTGGCGACGCGGCTCGCGTGAGGCGAGATTACACGCGCGTGGCAGGCGCTGTCAGGAGTGTAAGTTGTATCGGGTCGGAGCCCAGAACTTTCGGATGGCAACGACATCGCCTGGGATCGTGCGGTGGGCGTCGAACTGCGCCAATTCGGTGAGAGGACCGTGCGGCGGCGCGCCGCGGACCGGCCGGCCGTCGACGTTGGTGCAATGCGCCAGGATCGGGATCAGCCACGTATGCGCCGGCCTGCGGGCGGGCAGCAGCTTTTGCCAGAATTTTGGATTGAGCTGGATGGCGGCATGGAAGCCTCGACACCACGGGCCGACGTCGATGGCGCCGTGGGCATCGCGTCCGAAGATTGGCGCGAAGCGTCCCGGCGCCTCGCTCAGCGCTACGGCCAGCGCGTTGTGATGCTGGGCCGCGGCGGCGAGCGCGGCGTATTCCTCGGTATCGCCATCGTTGATGGCGTCCCTGGTCACGCCGAGCAGCGGGCAGAGCCAACCGAGCGGCTCGTAGGTGGCTGGCCCGGCGACGATGGCGGCGACAAAACCGTCGAGCATGGCGATGCCGTCAGCGGTGGGCTTGCGCTGGCGTGGTACGCGCAGCCAGCGATCGAGTTCGTCGAGCGACATCGGCGGCCGCGCCACGCCGGATACGGCCGGCGCCGGGTCGGCAGCCCGGTGGATCATGCCGCGGCTTTCATGTCCTGCGCGGCGCGGGTCGCCTTCCATTCCCATGGCAACAGCTCGTGCAGTTGATGGTTCTTGGTTCGGCCCGAGACGATGCGCTCCAGCACGTCGGTCAGCCAGGTCAGCGGGTCGACACCGTTCAGCCTCGCCGTGGTGAGAAGCGAGGCGAGGATGGCCCAATTGCGCGCGCCGCGTTCGGAACCGGCGAAGAGATAACTGTGCCTGCCCTGGGCAATCGTCCGCATGGTACGCTCGACAGTGTTCGAGTCGACTTCCACGCGTCCGTCGCTCAGGAACATCGTCAGGCCGTCCCAATGCCGAAGCGTGTATCGGATCGCCTTCGCCAGGGTCGCCTTCACCGACAATCCCTCGAGCAGCCCGGTCAGCCGCCGCTTCAGGTCGTTCATCAGCGGCTCGCTGTCAGTCTGGCGCACCGCGCACCGGTGCTCGGCCGTGCCGCCGCGGATGCGGTCCTCGATGGCATAGATCGCGGCGATCCGCTCAACCACCTCCAGCGCTATGGGCGATTGCGTCGTCTTGTGCACGGCGACGAACTTACGGCGTGCATGCGCGAGACAAAACGCCAGCCGGATCCGGCCGGGCTTGGTGCGCCGGGTCAGCGCCTTGTAGGCGCCGTAGCCGTCGACCTGCATCACGCCGGCGAAGCGGTCGCCGAGTTGCGCGATGATCGCCTCGGTGTCGCGGCCGGTGGCGAACACGTAAGCCACCGCCGGTGGCGCCGGCCCCTGCCATGGCCGGTCGTCAACCGCATGCGCCCAAAGCTGGCACTTGCGGGTGCGGCGCCGCCCCTTCTCGAGCACCGGCAATGGCGTTTCGTCGCAGAAGATGCGCGGGAAGCCATGAATGGTACGCAGTTGCAGGTCATACAGCCCTTCGAGCCACCAGGCGGCGCGGTCGACCCAATGCACCAGCGTCGAGCGGTCGAGCGTGACCCCGTGGCCAGCCAGCATTTGTGTCTGCCGGTTGAGCGGCATGTGCCAGGCAAATTTCGAGACCACCACCCAGGCGACCAGGGCGGTCGACGCCATACCCGCCGTGATCAACCGCGACGGCGCAGGCGCCTGTACCACCGCGCTCTCGCAGCCGCGACAGCCGTATTTCGGCCGTACCGTGCGCAGCACTCGCAGAATGGCCGGGATCACATCGAGTACTTCGTGGATGCATTCGCCGATACGATGCATCTGGCAGGCACAGAACGGGCAGATCGTGCTGTCCGGCTCGATGATCTGTTCGCAGCGCGGCAGGTGGTTGGGCAACGCGCCGTTGTTGCGCTGCGCCGGCTTGCGGAACCGTTCCGAGGATGCCTTTGGTTTCACGGCATCGTCGTCATTGGCGGCTAGTGGCGGCATGGTTCCGGCGGCAAGCTCGCCGAGCCCGAGCGTCATCTGGGCCTCGACCAGGGTCACCAGACGCTCGGATCTCGCACCAAAATGCAGGGTATTGATCGAGTGCAACGTCGCCCGCAGCCGCTCGTTATCGGCGTCGAGCTGCAACACCAGTTCGGCGAGCTGGTCGGGATCGGTGGGCAGGTCCGTGCGGCGCAACGGCATGGGCGAATCGTACCAAGTTGCGCGCCGCGTCGCCAAGAGTAGATTTGGAATTATCCGACCATAACTGGCTTTTTCACGACAGGCGCAGCTGCTTGCGACCATGCCAGTCCGTCGAGCAGTAATGCCAGTTGCGTCGATGAAAGACAGATCGCCCCATCAGCCACCGGCGGCCAGACGAACTTGCCGGTCTCCAGCCATTTCGTTGCGAGAACCGTGCCGCTGCCGTCCCACGCCAGCAGTTTGATCCGATCACTTCGCTTCGAACGGAAGACAAATATCTCGCCCCCGTATGGATCAGCGCAGAGTGCTTGCGCGACCAGCGCGACAAGCCCATGCACGCCGCGGCGAAAATCGATCGGTTGCGTCGCCACCCATACCCGCAGCCCCGCCCGCGTCGCGATCAAGCCCGGCCGCCCCGCACCGCCGCCAGCACCCGCGACAACGTCGCCGTGTCGACACCCTTCACCACCCGTATGCTTGCCTCACCCAGCACGATCTCGATCGCGCCGGCCGCCGGTCGGAGATCAGCCCGCGCATCGGACTGCGGTCCTGCCGCGACGACCTTCACCGGCGCAAAAGTGACAGCCGAGGAAATCGGCGCAGATTTTGGCCTGCTCCTCGTCATGCCGCCCCCCGAAACCTGACCGCGCCATGCCGACAACATATTCGCATTGACGCCGTGTCGCGCCGCGACTTCCGACACTTTTGCGCCGGCCACCAAACTCTCAGCCACGATCACCGCTTTGCGGGCTGCCGACCACCGTCGCCTGCGAGAACCAGAGTGAAGCCAACCTTCACCGCCGTCGCCAAGCAAGCCGTCACCTTTCACCATGCCATCCATCGCCGCACCCTCCGTCAATCAGCAACGGACGACATCATCTCAATACGCGCACAAAATTTGTAGGTGATGCCGCCGCAACGGTTACGGAAGAAGGCCACGGCAAGCTCGCCCAAACAGCGATAACCGGACAACGGGAGGGAAAACATGCTGGTGAGCGAGGCGAAGCTTCAGGCCTGGGCGCCGCAAATGCTGAGCGTCCTGCGCATCGTCGCGGCGTTGCTGTTCCTGCAGTACGGCCTTTCGAAGTATTTCGGGTATCCCGCCAAGCCGCCCGCGAATTTTAGCATGTTGTCGCTGCTCGGCCTCGCCGGGGCAATCGAACTGGTGGGCAGCTTGCTGCTACTGGTCGGCCTCTGGTCGCGCTGGGCGGCGTTCATCATGTCGGGCGAGATCGCCGTCGCCTATTTCATGCGCCGCGCCCCGAACGGCTTCTTCCCGCAGGTCAATGGCGGCGGGCTGGAGGTATTGTTCTGTTTCGTCTTTCTGTTTCTGTTCTTCGCAGGGCCGGGGCCGTGGAGCGCCGATGCAGTGCGCCGGGTTGGTAGGGT
>JBAPPP010000078.1:0-3293 GCA_049280175.1 Rhodanobacter sp. | reverse complement strand
TGGTGGCGACGACCATCGACCGGTAACCAAACAGTGGCTTGCCCGAAAACGTCGAGATCACCTCGGAAAAAACGCCGAAGGCAGGAAGGATCAGGATGTAGACCTCCGGATGTCCCCACGCCCAGATGAGATTGACGAACATCATCGGGTTGCCGCCGGCGCCTACCGTGAAAAAGTGGAAATCGAGATAGCGGTCAAGCAGCAGCATTCCCAGGCTCGCGGTCAGGATGGGAAAGGCGGCCACGATAAGCAGGTTTGCCGCGAGGGCTGTCCAGCAGAAGATGGGCATGCGGGTGAGGATCATGCCGGGCGCGCGGATTTTCAGGATCGTCGTAACGAAATTGATCCCGGTAATCAGCGTTCCGATACCTGATATCTGGATGGACCACAGGTAGTAGTCAACACCGACCCCGGGCGAAAATTTGAGTTCCGAAAGTGGTGGATAGACGAGCCACCCGGTCTGCGCGAATTCGCCGACGAACAAGGACATATTCACCAGCAGAACGGCGGCGGCGGTCAGCCAGAAGCTGACCAGATTGAACGTCGGAAAGGCTACGTCGCGCACGCCGAGTTGCAACGGAACCGCGAAGTTCATCAGGCCGATCATGAACGGCATCGCGACGAAGAAAATCATGATGGTGCCGTGCGCGGAAAAGATCTGGTCGAAATGTTCCGGTGGCAGATAGCCCGGCGAATTGAGCGCGATGGCCTGTTGCGCCCGCATCATGATGGCATCGCTGAAACCACGCAGGAGCATGACCAGCGCCAGCACGCAGTACATGATACCGATCCGCTTATGGTCAACCGAGGTGATCCACTCGTTCCATAGGTAAGGCCAGTGATGCTTGACGGTGAGCCACACCAGCACGGCGATGATGATGACGATCAGCACGATCGACGTGATCAGCGGGATCGGCTGGCCGAGCGGCAAGGATGACCACGAGAGTTTGCCGAGTATCACGGTTGTTTCCTCGCAGGCGCAGGCATCATCTGTCCGTCGTTCACGGTGCCGATACCCGGAGCGGATATGCGTTCGGAGACGACCGCGTCGAACAAAGCCGGGTCGACCGCCTTGTAGGTCGTGGGAGTCACGTTCTCGCTCGGGTTGGCGAGCGCGGCATACGCCGCATCGTCGAGGCTCGGTCCCGCCCTCTTCGTATTGGCAACCCAGTTTGCATAGGCGTCTGGCGAAACCGCGCTGACTTCGAAATGCATGTCGGCGAACCCCTGCCCGCTGAACTGTGCAGAAAGGCCGTGATAGGTGCCGGCATGATCGGCCTGCAGGTTGAGCTGGGAGGTCATGCCGGCCATCGTGTAAATCTGGCTGCCGAGTTGCGGCACGAAGAAGCTGTTCATCACGCCCGACGACGTCAGGCGAAAGTGCACGGGCAACCCGACGGGAACGACAAGCTGATTGACGGTGGCAATGCCTTCGTCCGGGTAAATGAACAGCCACTTCCAGTCGAGTGACACGACCTCGACTTCGACCGGCTTGCTCGCCGATGGGATGGGCTTGTAGGGATCGAGCTCATGCGAGCCGAACCAGGCGATACCACCGAGGAACGTCACGACGATCGCGGGAATCGCCCAGACGATAAGTTCCAACGTGCCAGAGAATGCCCAGTTCGGTCGATAAGTCGCCCGCTTGTTCGAGGCGCGAAACCACCACGCAAAAGCAAAGGTCGCCAAAATGACCGGTATCACGATCACCAGCATGATCGAGAACGAGTCGAAGAGAATAAGTCGCTCCGAAACGCCGACAGGACCGCGCGGATCAAGCACACCGCTGCATCCCGCAAGTGGGAGCGCAAGAATCACGCGGCCGAGCAATACCCTTCTGGGAACACCCAGAGTGAAAAGAGTTTTCACACCGGCTCCGACAGACATCCCGGATCTCCCCTTCACCCAATTCTACCGATGGCTTGTCCACCCGCGGCTGTGCATGGAATGTGAAATTCGCGCTTGACCGGCACCCTAAAGGCTCTGGCGCGCCGGCCAACGTTGCCTTCCCGACGACAATGGGGAGCGAGTGGCGTGGCATCATGATCGTGACGTGGTTTTACGAGAATATGTCCCGTCACAAGTGCCGCTGGTGTATATCTGGCAGGGTTATATCTGGAGGTTGTGCTCCGTGCCGTTTGATCGGCCTCAAGCCCTTTTCAATGAGGATGCCGCCATGCCCGTCCCGAGCAATCCCTTTCTCGATCCATGGCCTCCTCTTTCCTACCCGGATTTTGCGGATACCCATTATTTTCTGCGCATGGGCATGCAAGCCATCGGCAAGTTGAAGCTGACAGAGCCGTTTCAGCCGCAATGGTCTGGAGTAGTCCTGTGGATCAATGCGCGGGGACTGACAACAGGGCCGATCCACTACGGCGGCGGAGCGTATGAGGTCAGCGTCGACCTGATCTCGCATGAGACGGTGTGCGTTACCAGCTGGGGCTACTCGGAGCGCTTCAAGTTGGCGTCGATGTCGGTCGCGGAGTTCTTGGAGCGCCTCCTTGATCTTCTCAAAAAGGCGGGCGTTGAGGTTTCCATCAATTTAAAGCCGCAAGAATTACCTAACCCGATTCCCTTCGACCAGGATAAAGCGCAACGCCCCTATGACGCGGCCATGGCCAATAGCTGGTGGCGAATCCTTCTGAGCACTCAACACGTGATGCAGATCTTCAAAGGGAGTTTCCAGGGTAAGACTCAGCACATTGGTCTCATGTGGGGAACGCTGGATATCCGCGATGCGCTTTATAACGGCAAGCCCGCTTCACCCGGCGCAAAGGCCGACTACATCCGTCGCAATGCCATGAATGCGGAACTCATCGAGATGGGCTGGTGGGCTGGCAGCGCCGCTTACCCAAGGCCGGCGTTCTACTCTTTCACTCATCCGCAACCGGCGGGAATCGAAGACGCAGAGATCAGCCCACCAAGCTCGGGATGGAATCCCGCCATGGGCGAGTTCATTCTGGACTATGACGATCTGCGTAAATCGAAAGACCCCACTGGGGATTTGCTATCGTTCTTCCGATCCGCCTTCAAGGCTGGTGCAGAGTGCGCGGGTTGGGATCCGAATCTCATGGGGACCGGACAACCTGATTAGCTGAGTTCCGCAGCGGGGTCGGGTTGCCTTTAAAAAAAGCCAACCAAAGCTGGGGTCGGAGCACACCTCTCCCGCTGTTTTCTCCGGTCGTAGGCTATCTTCGATATCTGGAGATTTATGTCAGACCAGAAACTCCAACCTGCTTTGGTCTCTTTTCTCGCGCCGCTGAGGCCTGCCTGGCAGCAGGTAGCATCTGCAA
>JBAPPP010000077.1:0-1998 GCA_049280175.1 Rhodanobacter sp. | reverse complement strand
CTCCGAGGCCGTGCATATCGAAACCAGCGAGAAGATCACTGCCGAACAGGCTCGCGAGCTACTGCAGCAAGCGCCCGGCGTGGTGCTGATGGACGAGCGCAAGGCGGGTGGTTATCCGACGCCGGTGGGTGAGGCGGCCGGCAACGATGCCGTTTACGTCGGCCGTGTCCGCGAGGACATTTCGCATGAACGCGGCCTGGATCTGTGGATTGTTTCGGACAATATTCGCAAGGGCGCGGCCTTGAATGCCGTGCAGATTGCCGAGCTGCTGATCGAGGACTATCTCTGATGCGTTGTTTGCAACTGCTTGGCGCCATGTGTTTCATGGCGTCGTCGCTGGCCTGGGCCAGCAGCGGCGAGCCCACGGCACAGCCGTCTGGTTCGCCGAAGACTGCTCAACCCTCCCTGTCCGAAGTGAGGCAGCGTGTGGCCCAGCACCAGGCCGAGATCAACAAGCTGCAGCAGGATGTCTCCAGGCAGGAGTCAGACAGCAAGCAGGCCAGTGAGCGCCTCCAGCAGCAGGATCGGACGATCACCGAACTGCAGCAGCAACTGCAGGCGCTGCGCGCCAAGCCGGCGTCCAATCAGCAGTGAAATGCAACTTGGCGATGAGAACGCACTGCAGCAATGCACTGCAAGTCTTCGCTGCTGCTATTGTTGATTGGTCTGCATATAACTAAAGTGGCCCTCATTGGAGCAGTTGTCGCCGCGGCGACGACACCTATAGAGTGGCGCCAGAGATCGTTCGGGGGAACACACTGATGAATCGTTCGTTGAAGTTGTCGATGTTGATGGCGCTGGCACTGGGCACAAGCCAGGCCATGGCGCTGGACCTGGGCCAGATCCAGGTCAAATCGACCCTGGGGCAACCGTTGCTGGCGGAGATCCCGCTGCATCCTGCCAGTCCGGCAGAGCTGCAGAACCTCACCGTTCAACTGGCCTCCAGCGAAGATTTCGCTCGCGCAGGCATCCAGGGCGGGCGCACCTCGATCCCGCTGCACTTCAGCGTCGCCAGCACGGGCAACGGCCAGCAGGTGATCCGCATTACCAGCAGCGTGGTGGTGGATGACCCTTACATTGACCTGCTGCTCGAAGTGAATGGCAAGGCCGGCAAGAGCGTGCGCGAGTTCGCCATCCTGCTCGATCCGCCGGGAACTCCGGTGAGCGCGCCAACCTTGGCACCCGCGCCAGCTGCCGCCACCGCAGCCGCGTCGACGTCGTCGGCGCCAAGTCAGGCCGCCCATGCCACAGTGGCGTCCGCGCCGCGTCAAAATCATCCGGCGCCGGTGTCGAAGGCAGCCGCTGCTGCTCCAGCCGCCGTTGCCAAGGGCAACTACGGCCCGGTCGAGCGTGGTCAGACGCTGTCGTCGATCGCCCGCCGCACCATGCCGTCCGGGGTGGACGTCAATCAGATGTTGGTAGCCTTCAAACAGGCCAATCCTGAGGCGTTCTACCGCGACAACATCAACGCACTGAAGACGGGTGCGGTATTGCGTGTGCCGACGTCGGACGAAGCGCAGGCCATGACGGTTGCCGCCGCGGTGGCCGCCGTGCAGCGTGAAAACGGTGACTGGCGTGCTGGAGCAACCAGCAAGCCGACCACGGTGGCGGATGCGGCGACCCGTTCGTCGTCTTCCAGTACGCCCACCGGCACATCGGGCACTTCCAGTGATCGTCTTGCCCTGGTTCCTGCCAAAGACGTCAACGGTGCGGGCGGGCAGAGTGGAACTAGCGCAAGCACGGGCGGCAAATCCGCGGCCGGCCTGCGCCAGGATCTGCTGCGCACCCAGGAAAGCCTTGCCACCCTGCAGCAGCAAGGCAACGATTTGACCGCCCGGTTGAAAGACCTGACGGACATCAACGGCAAGAACGAACATCTGTTGTCGCTCAAGGACAACGAGATTGCCGAATTGCAGGGCGAACTGGCCAAGGCACGCAAGGCAGCCGGCCTGCCGCCCGTGGCCGCCGTCACAGGGACCGCCGCGAGCGGGACGGCGC
>JBAPPP010000076.1:0-19957 GCA_049280175.1 Rhodanobacter sp. | reverse complement strand
GCTTGAGGCGATGGACGACGCACGTTGCGAACCGTTTTCCCGTCACCGCCGCGGCATCAACATCGGCGAGGCGGCCGTGCTGTTCCTGATGACCCGCGAAGCCGGTCCGGTGCAATTGCTTGGCAGTGGCGCCAGCTCGGATGCGTACCATATGTCGTCACCCGACCCCGCCGGGCTGGGTGCGCAACAGGCGATGCAGGCAGCGCTGACCCAGGCGGGGCTGGACGCCACGCAGATCGACTATCTCAATCTGCACGGCACGGCGACCGAACACAACGACCGCATGGAAAGCCGTGCGGTGGCCGCCGTCTTCCCGCGGGGCACTCCATGCTCATCGACGAAGTCGCTGACCGGCCACACACTGGCGGCGGCCGGCGCACTGGAAGCGGCATTCTGCTGGCTGAGTCTTACCGACGCCCGCAGCATGCGCCGGTTGCCACCGCAGGTATGGGATGGTGCCGCCGACCCGGAGCTGCCGCCGCTGTCGTTTACCCGCGTCGGCGATCACTTGCCCGCTGGCGGCCCACGGCGTCTGATGAGCAACTCTTTCGCGTTCGGCGGCAACAACGCCTGCCTGATTCTGGGAGACCCTGCGTGAGTCATTGGCCCATCGAGGATCTGCTGCCACACGCCGGCGAAATGATCCTGCTCGATGCGGTGATCGAGGCAGAGCCGGAGCGCATCGTATGCTGCCGCCGCGTAAGTGCGGGTGGTCTGTTCAATGCCGTCGACGGCAGTCTCCCGGCCTGGGTCGGCGTCGAACTGATGGCACAGAGTATCGCCGCATGGGCGGGCTGGCAGGCGAAACATGAGCAGCGCCCGGTGCGCCTGGGTTTCCTGCTGGGCACGCGTCACTACCGCTGCGATGTGGAAGCCTTTCCGGCTGGCAGCGAGCTGGTGATCGAGGCGGTGCGCCACTTCCACGACGACCATGGCATGGGCGTGTTTGCCTGCCGTATCGATGCACCGGGCTTGCATGCCGAGGCACGCCTCACTGTGTTCAGCCCTCCCGATGCTGATACTTTTCTCACTACAGCCCCACGGGACAACAGCCATGTCTGAGACGATCCTGGTCACTGGATCCAGCCGCGGGATTGGCCGCGCCATCGCGCTGCGCCTGGCGCGGTCTGGTTACGACCTGGTGCTGCACTGTCGTGCCCGCCGCGATGAAGCCGAAGTGGTAAGCGCCGCCGTGCAGGCACTGGGTCGCACCGCGCGCATCCTGCAGTTCGACATTGCCGATCGAGCCAGTTGCGCTACTGCGCTGGAAGCCGACGTGGCCGCGCACGGCGCTTACTACGGCGTAGTGTGCAATGCAGGACTCACCCGCGACGGGGCATTTCCGGCGCTCACCGGCGAGGACTGGGACAACGTGCTGCGCACCAACCTGGATGGCTTCTACAACGTGCTGCATCCGCTGATCATGCCGATGATCCGTCGCCGCGCGCCGGGCCGCATCGTTTGCATTACCTCGGTATCGGGGATGATCGGCAATCGTGGCCAGGTCAACTACAGCGCCTCGAAAGCCGGTGTGATCGGTGCCGCCAAGGCACTGGCGACCGAGCTGGCCAAGCGCCGAATCACGGTCAATTGCGTGGCACCGGGGCTGATCGATACCGACATGCTCAATGCCGACGTACCGGTCGCGGATATCCTGAAGATGATACCCGCCGAACGCGCGGGGACGCCCGACGAGGTTGCCGCCGCCGTGGAATTCCTGCTCAGCGCGGACGCCAGCTACATCACCCGACAGGTATTGGCGGTGAATGGCGGACTATGCTGACAGCGCGATGAGCTCAGGCCCCTCTGTTCGCCCTGAGCGTAGGCCCGTAGGGCCGATGTCGAGGGGTTCGCCTCGAGTGCACCCTTCGACTTCGCTCCGCTACGCTCAGGGGGAACGGAGGGGAGCCAAGAGGAACGGAGGGGGAATGAAGTGCGAAGCGACTGAACCGACGTATTCCAAGTAAGTGACCTCCCCCATAACCCACGGAGATCGATTGCATGAAAACGAAACTTTCCGGTCTGGCGATCCTGCTGCTCGCCAGCATGCCCGGTATCAGCCTCGCCACCGACAAGGTGGTGCATCTCACCTTCAACGATGCCGTGGTCGCCGCCACCCAGAGCGGCAAGCTGGACGGCAGCGTCAAGTTCTATCTGGCCGATATCAAGCCGGAAGGCCAGGCCACTGTCCTTAAAATCGTCACCATCGAGAAGAAAACCAATGCGTTCGGCAAGCAGGATCAGGTTTCCTGCGACTGGGCGCTGCAGTCGGCGTTGATCAGCCTGCAAGATGACGCGAAAGAGGTCGGCGCCAATGCCGTCGTCGACATCGTCAGCGACTATGACAACGAGTACCGCGACAACCAGAAATACGAGTGTCATGTCGGCTTCCTGATGTCCGGTGTGGTGCTGAAAGCCAAGCTAGCCAAGCTGCAGCCTTGAGTTCATCGGGGTTGGCGTGCCGACCCCACGACCGCGCCAATGCGCCACGTCGGAGTTAGCTACCCATCTGCGCTACGATTGATGTCCACAGCCCCGCTTGCCGGGGCAAAGCCCCTTTCACTGGGGTAAGACCCCATTCCCCAGGGGTAGAGTCCCACTACAGGAGTTCGTGATGCGCCCGTTTCCGCTTGGAGAAGATATCGACCTGTTGCGCGAGACCGTGCACGCGTTTTCGGAGAAAGAGATCGCGCCACGCGCCGACCTGATCGACCGCGAGAACCTGTTTCCAGCCGATCTGTGGCTGAAGTTTGGTGAGATGGGATTGCTCGGCATGACGGTCCCCACCGAATACGGCGGCACCGGCATGGGCTTTCTCGCGCACATGGTGGCGATGGAAGAAATCTCGCGCGCCTCCGGCTCGGTCGGCCTGTCCTACGGCGCGCATTCCAACCTTGCCCTGCAGAACATCTTCCACAACGGCAACGAGGCGCAGCGGCGTAAATACATCCCGAAGATGTGCACGGGCGAATACATCGGCGCGCTCGCGATGAGCGAGCCGGGTGCCGGTTCCGATGTGGTCGGATCGATGAGCTGCAAGGCCGAGAAGAAAGGTGACGTCTGGGTCGCCAACGGCAGCAAGATGTGGATCACCAACGGGCCCGATGCCGACGTGCTGCTGGTCTACATGCGCACTGCGCCGCGCGTGGCCGGCAGCCGCTGCATGACCGCCTTCATCGTCGAGAAAGGCATGAAGGGTTTTACCACGGCACAGAAGCTGGACAAGCTCGGCATGCGCGGCTCGAACACCTGCGAGCTGGTGTTCACGGATTGCGAGATCCCGGCCGAGAACATCGTGGGCGAAGTCAACGAAGGCGTGCGCGTGCTGATGAGCGGCCTCGATACCGAGCGGCTGGTGCTGTCCGGCGGTCCACTGGGGCTGATGCAGGCGGCACTGGATCTCGCCCTGCCCTACGTGCGCGAGCGCAAGCAGTTCAACGCACCGATCGGCACGTTCGGCGTGATGCAGGCAAAGATCGCCGACATGTACACCTCACTGCAGAGTTCGCGCGGCTTCGCCTACATGGTGGCCCAGCAATTCGACAACGGCGTGAAGTCGCGCATCGATCCGGCCGCGTGCCTGCTGAATGCGTCAGTGAACGCAGTGAAGGTGGCGCTGGAAGCCATCCAGGCACTCGGCGGCAACGGCTACATCAACGAGTTTCCGGCCGGTCGCCTGCTGCGCGATGCGAAGCTTTACGAAATCGGTGCGGGCACCAACGAAATCCGCCGCATGCTGATCGGCCGCGAGTTATTCCACGGCAAGGCGTGATCCTGCAAGCGCTGAGCGCTCCCTAGACGCGCAACCTCGTCGCGCCAAAAATCGGCGCGGCGACGGTCTCCGGCGCGTTGAGCATCGGCTCATCCGCGCCGTCTGCCGGACGCTGCCGTCAATCCGGCGTCAACTCCAGCGTGAGTACTTCGAACGGCTTTAGCACGATGCTGCTCGCATGATCGGCATCCAGCTGACCTGGCACGCTGCCACCGCCGCTTTTCCAGATGTCGACGACACGGAAGCGACGCGCGGCACCGTCAGGCAACTCGAGTTGGCGTTGCAGATCGATTACCGCGGTCTGCGCGCGCGCGTCCGGATTGCGCAGGGTAATGATCGCCTTCGGTGCAGACCACGCAGCCCAGCCATAGACGTCGAGCCGAGCCGGATCGCCGCCGATCCAATGCGTGTCGCGCAGGACATCAGCGTTCGCGCGCGACCATTTCGCTGAATCGGCTAGCGCATCCCAATCATCCTTGGTCAGCAGCGATGGCGTGATGTACATCTCCTGCAACTGCGTGCCGGTGGCGAAGTACGAATGCACTTCGTTGGCAAAGTCGTGCCCCGGGTCCGTGTTCAGGCGCGTGTTCTTCTGCGCGTAGATGATGCCGTGGAGCATCAGCGAGTTGATCGGGAATAGCGGTCCCTGGATCACGATGTTTTCGTAAGTCTGCTGATCGCGATAGGTGATCCACTGCTCGCGCTCGCTGCCCACGCCAGCATGCCAATCGTCCTCGCCGCCGCGCCAGATCGAATCGGCATAACGCAACCAGAATGGCGAAGCCCAGGTGCCCGTGGTGAGGTTGATGAAGGTGTTCGGCTTGTCCTTGCGGATATCACTGATCAGCTGGATCGCTGCGGCGAAGTCGCTGTCGAAGCGGCTGCCTGGGAACACGCTGCTGACGTTGCCGGTGCCGTCGAACTTGAACTGGTTGACGCCGTCTTTATCGATCAGGCTCATCGCCGCGTCGTGGAAGCGCGGGTAGTACTTCGGCCCCGACAGCGCGAGGCCGTCGTCGATGATCTCGTAGCCGGCCGCCTTGCCGTTCTTGATGCGTTCGTCGTGGGGCTTGCCGTAACCGCCCCACGGCGACAACCATATGCCCGGCGCGGCGCCATACTTTGCCGCCGCCTCGCGCAGCGGCACGAAGCCGTGCGGGAAATCCTTGCTGAAATTCCAGCTGCCGCTGCGATCGTCCCAGCCGTCATCGAACAGGAACGAGTCCAGCTTCACGCCACGCTTGACGCTGAGCTCCTCACCGAAGGTGTTGATGCGATCGAGTGCCTGCGCTTCGTCGTACGGCGTGAAGTAGCCGATGTCGTACCAGGAGTTGTAATGCAGGAACGTACGGTACGGATGCGCGCGCTCGCGCTCGACGTAGCCGTTGAAGTCGCGGCGCAGCTGGCCGTCGCGCACCACGCCGACCACCGCCGAATAATCCACTGTCTTGCCCTTTTCCAGCGGCAGCGTGCGCGACAGCGTGAGCTTCGCTTCGTTGTGGTAAGCCGTGCTGTCGGAAAGCGGGTTTTCGAAGCCAAGGTAGGTGTCGCCATCAACGATGGGCGAACCCTTTACCGAACCCACCACCTCGGGCTTGTCCACCTGCGATTGCAGCAACGACACCTTGGCGATCTTCTCGTCCTGCTTCAGCGCGGTGATGTTCACTTCTTCGCGCAGGTAGGGCGAGCCGTCGCGCTGCACGAGTTTCCAGTCCACGCGGAAGTGGCCGTCCGCATCAGCGAAACTGGCTTCCACCGCGTTGCCGGGGATTCGCGAAGAGAACCGCGAAGCCTGCGCATCCACTGACAATGCCACCACGCGCGGCACCGCTTGCAGGTTCATGTCGGAAGCCTTGATCGTGCTGCCGTCGGCCATCACCAGCGCGAACGGCGCGGGTACGGCGAACGTGCGGCTATGCACGCGGTCGGTCACCGTCATATCGACGAGATGCTTGCCGTCCAGCTTCCAGCCCGCCTCGATAGCGGCGTTGCCGAAGCTCGCCACGCCCTGCTGATCGGCGAAGGTCGCTGCGCCGGGCTCAAGCACCAGCTTGTCGGTGGTAACGCTGTCCTCGGCATGTGCCGTGCCAAAACCTGCCAGCACGGCGAGCAGGCAGGAAGCCAGCAGATTCACGCGCGACGAATGAAGGGAATGCGGATGCGATGCTGCCATGGTTGGTTGCCTTTCGTATTGATCCGTTGGTATTGACAAGCGCGGCTGCGCCCAACGCTCTGTACTCGTGCAGCTTCGCACGAGGGTAGGCAATGGACCCAGCATCTGGCAGGGACGGAGCACGTTCGAATGCCGTACGCCAAAGGTATACCCGCCGTTCAATGCGGACGGAGAGTGCCGAGCCCCCGTTGCGGCATTGAACGGCGGGTCGCCCTGCAGTGAGCACGCTTACGGCTGCTTTGAGACCCATTGCTGATAGTTGGACGAATTACAATCTGTCAGATTTACCGTGCTGTTCTGGCCGGCATCTCCATCGGCGTTCAGGCATCGACCGGAACCCACGTTGAACCAAGCCTCGGAGCCAGGCATATACAGCCATTCTTGGCTGCTATCGGCAGCGCAATATGCAGTGCGTACAGCACTGCGGCCATTCGCCTGCAGGCAGACGCTTCGATCGACGAGATTCAGCCGATTGTTGACATCGTTTGCCAACAGCTGGTTCGCAAACGCCGAGGGTGAACTGCCGCTGCCCGCACAGGTATTGAGCCCCAAGTGATTGCCACCCAGCGTATCCGCGCAGTAGTGCTGGACGCGATTTTTGGCAATGAAAGGAGCGCCAAAAGACTGGTTGATGGTTGCAATGGCCGTGTTGTCCGGGTCCATCATCGACTGGGCGACGGTGGCGCAATCACCATAAACTTCGGTTGAGGCGTTATTGGTCTGCGCGGCGTTATTCGCCGGGTCGTACATGATTGGAGCGTAGAACACCGCTGTCGTCGCGGGCACTTGAGAGCAAGAAGAATACTGCTGCGATCCCTGGGTGAAATTTTCGACGAATTGAGGAACGACCGCCTGCAATATGCCGTTGCTCGCTGGCGAATGGATGGTTCCAATAACGGTGGTCGTGCCGGTGCTCGTATCGGTTATTGTGGCCTTCCACAGGTAGTTCTCGCCTGCATCAGCCGCTCCCGCGGGAATGACTGTCTTTCCCGCGTATTTCACGTGGAGGGTGTACTTGACTCCTTCTTTCCAAGCTGGTGTATCGGCACCATTCGTCGTGAACAGACATTGAGTGCCAGTGCCCTCGCCCCCGAATCCCTGGCATACCGCACCCGGGGCGGAGCCTGGTTTGTCTACAGTGGAATCGTAGGTTTGGCCGAAGATCGAAAAGAGAACGGTCTTGGTCTTTATTGAGTTTTGCTGGAGTCCGGTATAGCCGCCCTGGTTGACGTTGATCGTCCAGAAAAACTGACTGGCGTAATACGTATTGCCGTTGTTGCCCGGCTCGTGTGTCACCCGGATGGAGGAATCGAATCTGTCGTAGCCATACAAGCCATCGACGTTTGCGGTGGTCGAGGCGGGATAGTAGTAGTGATTGGCCGTCATGCCTCCTGCGATCACGGCGTGGGCCGGGCTGACTATGAAGGCTCCGATACCTGCAAGCCCGTAAGCGAGATGCAACAGATATTTTTTCATGAGATACCCCTAGTGAATGAGCAAGGTAATGCAGCATCCTTGTCGCTCGCTCTCACCCACGGCGACGTGAGAGGGAGGAAGAGGCGGGAGATCGAACCGATGGATTGAACAACGCCCCGCTTGCGTAGTTGAGCGCCGGCATTTCACCGACGCGTATCGGTTACTCAAAGCTGTAACGAAACACCAGCGTGGTCGTGCGCGGAGCCTGATAAGCCTTGGCACCGTATTGATAGTCGGGCTGCCAATAGCCGTTGCTGAGTTCCTGGCCGGTGTCGAACGTCTGGAAGCTATCGATCACGCCCTTGCGGTTGGTGACGTTCTGCATCTGCAAGTCGATGCTGAAATGGTTTTTGGCTCCGACCAGCCAGTCGTAACCGACGCCGAGATCCCATTGCCAGAAGAACGGCAGCCGTCCCGCCGTGCCAGCCGGCGCAGGCACGTTGTTGCAGTAGTGGTTGAGCGCCCCGTCGTAGTTGCCCTCAAGAAGATCCGGCTCGGGATGGCTGCCAAAGCAGCTCAAGGGTTTGCCGGTGTGCATCGAAAGGATGCTGCTGACGCGCAGGCCCCGTGGGAAGTAGTAGATGCCGTTGAGCTTCAGCGAATGGCGGATGTCCGCAGCCAGGTCGCCGTTGCTGTATTCCATCAGGCCCGGGTAATCCCACAACGGCTGCTCGGCCGCGCCACCGTTGTAGCGCTCGCTCAGGCTCAAGTAGCCGTCGTCGTTGCCGTAGAGGTGCGCCCAGGTGTAGCTCAGGTCGAGAAAGTAGGGCTCGTCGGCGGTGCGCGCGTGCATCAACTCGAAGGTGGCATGCGCGTAGTTGCGCTTGGCCTTCGGGCCAAAGAAATCGCCAGGCAGTGTCAGCGACGAGGGCTTGCCATTGCCGGCGTAATCGCGCGTGAACACTTGCGCGTACCCGGGATTGATTTCCGTGCAGCCGCTTTCATCGACGTAGCCCGGATAGCCATGCGAATTGGCGTAAGCGGTGATGCCATCGTTCCAGCACTCGTCGTCGATGATGCGCTCGAGCTTGCTGAATCCCGTTTCCAGATTGAACGACCAGTTGTCTTTCAGCGCCTGCTGCCAGTACAGCTGCAGCTCGTACTGATAAGGTGCCTTGATGTTCGACGAGGCCACGTTGTAGGACGCCGGCGCCAGACCGTTGATGGCGGTCTGCTGCGGGCCGAGTTGAGTCAGGCCCGTCGGCGCCTGCGTCACCGGATCGCGACCGGTGTAGGTGTACCAGGTGTGGTAAGCATAGGTTGCGCTCGCCGCGCCGGCATTTACGCTGGTAGGAACCGAAAGGCCGTACTTGCCAAGATTGGCGCCGAGTTTGGTCGAGCTGTCGCCGTTCACGTCCCAGGCCAGGCCAAGACGCGGCGTGAGCAGCGGCATGCGCATGAAATTCGCGCCGTTGACGTTCTTGTTCGCGTACACGTCGAAGCGCGAACCCAGGTAAACCACCCAGCGATCGGCCACCTGCCAGTAGTCTTCGAGATAGGCGCCCTTGTTGACGGTGTTGAATTCGCCACCGTTTTGCAGAAAGTACTGCGCTACGTACTGGCCGTTGCCAGGGACGGCCGTGCCGTTCGGCAGGACGGTTCCCGGCGCGGTGTAATACGTCCAGTCGCCGCCCGGCGTCGTCAACGTGGCGCTGTCGATGTTGATGCTGTAGTGCTCGGCACCGATCGTGATCTTGTGATCACCCAGCTGCCAGTTGAACTTGGCGTTGAAGCCACGCTTCGAATAGTCCGTCGGGAACAATTCGTTGGCGGTGTTCGAAATGCCAATGTTGGACAGCTGTTGAGTAACCGGATCGACTTCGCTGACATAGGGCAGGCCAGCGCCGCTGCTGGACGTCGGCGAAATCGAGTCCTGACTCAGATAACCGCCCATGAGGACAAGGCTCATCGTGTCGTTGATGTGCCAGTTGTAGTTGCCGATCAGGAACTTGTTGGTCGTGTTGCTGGCGCTCCACCCCTGGTAAGCACCCACCGAAGCCGGAGTGTAGTTTTCCGTCAAGGCATACTGATTCGAGAAAGAGGTGCTGACGTCCTTCGAAGCGACCAGGTCGAAGCTCTGGTCGGCACTGATGTTCCACGTCAGGTTGAACAAGGCGTTCTTGTCGCGATTGGTCGTTTCGTTGTCGCGATTTATCGAGTACGACGTGCTCTGGAAGTTCGGCGCATTGCCGATCATCGCGAAGAGGAACAGCTTGTCCTTGATGAGCGGGCCCGAGGCCCAGAGATACTGCGTAGGCTCGGCGCTTTGCCGGTTGTTCGCAGAGTACGAAAAGTACTGCCGATTGCCATTGCCGTCGATGTAGTAGGAATTGGGCGATGCCGGCTCCAGCCTCGACGTGGCCGGGGTGAGGTAGAGCGAATAGCCGCCCTGGAATTCATTCGTGCCCTGGCGCACCGTGGCCGCCATCAGGCCACCGGTGACGTTGGTCCAACTGGCGCCACCGGCGCTCTGGATAACGTCTTCGCCCTGCAACGCTTCCGCCGGCAGGCGGTTCGCGCCGATGCCGGTGAAGTCGTTGGTCGTGTCGAAGCCGTTGTAGAAATAGCGATTCTCGGCCGGACTCGCACCGCCGAGCACGGCCAGATGCGTGGCCTGGTCGTCATAGACGGCGTTCGAGCGCAGCAGCGCGATGCTTTCCATGCTGCGGCCGGTCGGCAGGTCGTTGACGATCTTCATGTCGTAGTGGTTGAGGTAGGTTGGCGTGCTCACGTCGATCGGCGCAATGTCGAGCATCGCTGCTGCGGCGTTCACCTGGACGGCGCCCAATTCGGAGACATGGCCCGCCGCCGCTCCTGCCGCGGCGGCGATCGTCGCCACGGGAGCATTGGTGTTCGTCGTGACCGGCACGTTGCGCGAGCCCGCCATGTTGCCGTCGCGCAGGATCGTCACCGTATAGAGGCCTGGATTGAGGCCGTCGAGTTTGTAATACCCCGACTTGTCGACCTGCACTACCTTGCGATAGCCCGTCGCGCTATTCGTCACCACGACGGTACTGCCAGCCGCGGTGGGTTCGTTGCCGTACAGGCCGCCGGTGATCGATTGCGCCATGGCGACATTCGCGCCAAAAGCACTCAGTAGCGTCACGGCGAGCATGGTTCGCCTGAAACCACCTGCCTTGCCTCCTATGTTTACCTTGATTCCGGCTTCTTCATGCAAGACAGCGGGCGGCAACTTCGTGCCTTTGCCATCGACGGTAAAACAACCATTCTTCTCAGCGCGCATTGATTGCCCCTCTGGTAATTCGTTATCGCCTTGCGCAGGCTGACTTCTCCCCTCTACGCAGGCGGTTGTGGTTACCCGTGGAAACGCCTCCCGCCCACGAACTTGTTTGCACTTTCATCAAAATTTCGACACAAGCGTCTCCGCCGGACCGGTGGGTGGTCCGGTTTGACTCCCTGCTTTTCAATCAAGCCAGGCGGTGCACTCGAACCTGTGAGAGCAACGC
Organism: Rhodanobacter sp.; assembly: GCA_049280175.1. GTDB lineage: Bacteria > Pseudomonadota > Gammaproteobacteria > Xanthomonadales > Rhodanobacteraceae > Rhodanobacter. Next base: position 9,069 of record JBAPPP010000076.1, on the reverse strand, counting down.
CTCTACCGCCCGCCGTTCGACAAAACCGGTTTCCTCACCTTGCGCATTGGCTGCACCGCAAGCCGCGCCCAACCGCAAGGTCTCTTCCAACGTCATGCCTCGCACCATGCCCACTGCCATGCCGGCCAACAGGCAGTCACCCGAACCCACGGCGTTGCGGATCGGTGCAAGCTCGATGGCGGCGTGCCAGATGCCACTCACATCGGCAGCAACCGCCCCCATCGCACCCATCGTTACCACGGGCATCTCGACGCCACGGACGGCCAATTCGCGTGCGGCGCTGGCAGCCGCTGCGAGGTCGTTGATCGGACGCCCGAGCAGTTCGGCGACCTCGTCACGATTGGGCTTGACCATAAAGGGCTGGACCTGCAGTGCATGCCGCATCAGCTCACCGCTGGCATCAACCAGACAGCGCTTGCCAACATCACGCACATAGGTCGCCAGCTCGGCATAAGTGGTCGGCGCAAAACCGCGCGGCAGGCTGCCGGAGAGAATCACCAGTTCACTGTCGTCGACACTGCGGCGAAATGCCCGCAGCAGAGCTTCGCGCTGCTCCTCGTTCAGCAGCGGCCCCTGCCCCAGAATTTCAGTCACTTGTCCGTTTGCATTACGCAATGCGATGCAGGTGCGCAGGCTGTCGCTGATCTCGATGCCATGAAACAGCACGCCGCGCTCGCTCATCCGCCGACCGATCAGGTTGCGCTGAGCCGAATCGACCAGACCAACCAACTGCACCCGCTCGCCCAGCGCGGCAATGGTTTGTGCGACGTGCAGCCCCTTGCCACCGGGACTTACCTGTTCGTCGAGTGCGCGACTGACTTCGCCCAGACGCAACGTATCCAGTCGGATAAAACGATCGATCGCGGTGTTGAAGCCGATGACGCTGATCACGGAGTGCCCGCCAGCAAGGCCTGCACTTCGGCAGCGTGAGGCTGCCCCGTGGTACCACCGATGCCGCGCGTGGACAGACTGCCGCACGCACTACCCCAGCGCAGGCAATCACGCAGTGACGAGCCGCGCAACCATGCATGGAGGAAACCGGCGTCGAACGAGTCGCCAGCACCCGTGCTGTCGATCGGGTCAACCGCGAAGGCAGGCACCTCGAACAGGCGGCCATGGTCCAGGCTGGCGCAACCCAGCTGCCCGCGCTTCACCACCGTTCGCGTATGGCCGTTATCAAGTGCACGAAGGCCATCGAGCAACCCGTCACATCCGGTGATGGCTGCAAGCTCGAGCTCATTGGGAAGAAACAGGTCGATCTCGCCCAACGCATCCAGCAGATCCGGAGCCCACGCCTGCTCGGGATCGAAGCCAGGATCGAGCGAGGTACTCAGGCCTGCAGCACGCGCACGCGCGAACAACTTGCCGCAATCCGGACGCAGCGCCCGCTGCAGGTAGTACGAGGAAATATGCAGGTGATCGGCACTAGCCAGCAGCGCGTCGTCCACCTCGTCCGCGCGCAGCGCAGCGATCGCACCGGGGAAAGTCACCAGTGCGCGATCCTGCGGTGTCGATAGTGAAACGGTGATGCCCGTGCGCAGCTTGGCATCCGGGCGCAGCGAGCCAATGTCGACTCCAGCGTCGCGCAACACATCCAGACAGTAGCTGCCCCATCCGTCGACGCCGAGCTTGCCGTGGAAAGAGACAGGGTTATCCAGACGCGCCAGCCCCATCGCACAGATCATCGACGAGCTGCCGGCCGTCTGGATGAAGTCCTCGGCGAGCACCTCACGCCCTGGCGTTGGCAATGCCTGGCAATTCTTAAAGACCAGATCGACGTTGATTTCGCCGACGACCAGAACGCGCTTCACGCTCCCTCCTGGTGCATCGGAAAGTGCTCGACCACGCGCGTAAGCACACCCTGCGAAGGTGTGTCTGGCTTGCCACCCAGTTCAAGGCAACGGAAAAAAGCGAGCAGTTGCCCCACCGCCACATCGGCCAGCAGCGGCAGCGCGTCGTCGACCGCGCCCAGACCTGACAGCTCGACCGCCACATCGTGAGGACCCAGCACTTCGGTCGCTATGCCCTCACCTACCAGCACCCGGATCATGCCCAACTGCTTGCGCGACAGTTCGCGCAGCAAGTCGTACTCGTAGGCGCGCACGGCCGGATCCGGCGACAGGAAACCGACCACCAGCGTTTTGTCATCGAGGCTGGACATTGGCCCATGTCGCAGACCGAGATAGGTTTCGGCCATCGTGACCACGGCGCCGCCGGTCATCTCCAGCATTTTCAGCGCGGACTCGTGAGCTGCGCCAAGCGCACCGCCACTGCCGAGATAGACCACGGCGCTGAAATCGCTGCGGGCGATCGCCGCCAGTGCGTCGGCCTGTTCGTCGAAGACGCGTTGGACACTGCGTGCAAGCTGACTCACGGCTGCCGTTGTATCGGCACTCTCGCGCTGGACCAAGCCAGCGCCACCCAGCAGCAGGTTGGTGAAGCTGCTGGTCATGACCAGGCTGCGGTCATTGGTGCGCTCATCGAGCACCAGCACAGTGACGCGCGGATCGTGCCGGTAGCTGGTGGCGAGTTTGCCGTTCGCATTGCAGGTAATGACGAGATGGCGATAGTCGGGAGCATCGGCCAGCAGCCGGCTCACCACGCCACAGCTTTCCGGGCTGTCGCCGGAGCGTGCCAACGAAATCAGCAAACCTGCGCCCGGCGGTAGCACACTGCGCCAGTGCGTGAGCAAGGTGCCGGCCGCGATGGCTTGCGTCGACACGCCCAGCCCGAGCTGCAGACTGGGCGCAAGGCATTCGCCGATGTACATCGAGCTACCCGAGCCGGTCAGCACGATATGGTCAGGCAGAGGTGTAAGCGCGGCCTGCAGTTGCTGCAACACTTGCGGGTCGCGCAGAAGATCAGCGGTGCCGGTCCAGGTCGCCGGTTGTTGCAGAATCTCGCGCAAGGTGTCGGCATAGCCGCGCTCCTGTTGCTGCGCCGGCGGGAGCGCAAGCAGTTCCTTTAGCCCGATCGAATCTTTCGTTTTCTTGTTTAATGTTGACATTTTGCCAGATACAATCGAATGTGAAAGCGCGTAACTCATGAACCGAGAGTATTCGAAATGAAACAAAACTTACAAGAGGTTTCGAACAGCGGCAGCCCACTTTTGCGGCTGACCCTGTCCCATGGCAAGCGCACCCGCCTGTGGCGGCTGCTTTACGGCCACGGCCCACGCAACGGCAGCCTGCTGGTGCTGCCACTCGATCAGGGGCTGGAGCATGGCCCGACGGACTTCTTTCCGAATCCGCCAGCGGTCGACCCGGAGTATCAGTTCCGACTTGCTGTCGAGGGCAATTTTTCGGCTATCGCGCTGGGCATTGGCCTTGCCGAAAAATACATGGGTGAGTACTGCGGGCGCATACCGCTGATCCTGAAGCTCAACGGCAAAACCAATATTCCAAGCGATGCCGACGCTACCTCGCCGCTTTTTGCGTCGGTCGAGGATGCGGTTCGCCTCGGTGCCGATGCGGTCGGTTACACCATGTATGTGGGCTCTCCACGCCAGCACGACGAGTTCCGTCAGTTCGAGAAAGTGCGCCAGGATTGCGAGCGCTATGGCATGCCGTTGGTACTGTGGTCGTATCCGCGTGGCAGCGCCGTCAACGCCAAGGGTGGCACCAATACGCTGTACGCACAGGATTACGCGGCCCGTGTCGCGCTGGAGCTGGGTGCCGACATCGTCAAGTTGCATGAACCCAATGACAGCACGGCCAACGTGCCGGCACCGTACAACCAGCTGCAGGAAGATGCCGCTGCCCGCTGCGCACGCGTGGTGCGCTCGGCCGGTCGCACCATGGTGCTGTTTTCAGGTGGCGTGAAAGATGACGACGACGAGGCCGTGCTGCGCCAGGTCGAGTTCTACATGCAATCCGGCGCCAGCGGCGTGATGTTCGGCCGCAACATGTGGCTGCGTCCGTTTGAGCAGGCTCTGGCGCTTACCCGTGCCGTGCATACCATCATGGCCCGCTATCCGCGCTGATTGCCGTATCCGACCCAGGCTGTCCGATGATCCCGACCTACCGCAAATCGCATCGACGCATGCCCGAAGCAAGGCAGCACTGCAGCATCACGCAGGCAGGCTGCCTTTGCTGCGCACCTCCCAGCGGTGCCGGCACCATCAAGGGTGCTGGCAGCAAGAATCCACTGAAGACCCAGCCAGACACCAGCAAGGACGACCTGCGCCTCACGGACTTCCAGCCGCGCAGCATGTTGCATCTGCCGAAGACGCGGGTCGAACGTCCACGCTTTCCAGTAATCGACATGCACACCCACCTGACTTGGTCGAGCAACGTCCGCAACGGCATCTCGGTGGGTGAGGAGGTCACCTTGTTCGCCCGACCCGAAGAGCTGCTGCCGGTGATGGATCGCAAGGGGATCCGCACGCTGGTGAACCTCACCGGCGGCATCGGTGCAGGTCTGGAGCACAGCATCCGCAGCTTCGACCACGCCGCGCCGGGACGCTTTCTCACCCTCACCGAACCGTCGTACGAATACTTTCCCGAACCGAACTACGCACAGTTGCAGGGCGATGCGATCGCGCATGCCAGGCGTGTCGGCGCGCGCGGCCTAAAACTGCTCAAGACGTTGGGGTTGTATTTGCGCGAACGGATCGACGAAGGCCCGCTGGTGGCGGTGGACGACCATCGCTTCGACCCGATGTGGGAGGCCTGTGCCGCCTACGACATGCCGGTGTTCCTGCACGTATCCGACCCAGAGGCGTTCTTCCTGCCTACCGATGCGACCAACGAGCGCTACGAGGAACTGAGCAAGCATCCGGACTGGTCGTTCTACGGCCCGGAATTCCCCAGCAACGCGGAGCTCCTCGCTGCGCGCGACCGCATGATCGCGCGCCATCCCAAGACGACCTTCGCGCTGCTGCACGTGGGCAATAACGCGGAGAATCTCGCCGCCATCGCGAACTGTCTGGACCGCTTCCCAAACACCGTGATCGACATCAGTGCGCGCATCGGTGAGCTGGGTCGTCAGCCACGCGCGGCACGGCGTTTCTTCGACCGCTATCAGGACCGGATCATGTTCGGAACCGATGCAGTGCCCTCGCCCTACGGAGACGACGTACCGCAGCAACTGTTCGGCGACGAACTCTACGAAATCTATTACCGCTTTCTGGAAACCGAGGACGAATACTTCGACTATGCACCGGCACCCACGCCGCCGCAGGGACGCTGGTCGATCTATGGACTGGGCTTGACCGAGCAGGTGTTGCGCAAGGTATATCATGACAACGCCGCCCGACTCCTGCATATCGACCCATGAATCAAACCCCCATCGCTTCGCGCCGCTTACTGGTTGAAGAACGGCGCCGCCTGATTGTCGACCTGGTGGAACAACAGGGGCGAGCCACCGTGGAGGAACTGGCGACGCTGTTCGGTACGTCCGCCGTCACGATTCGCACTGACCTGGAAGTACTCGCGCGCAGTTCGGCAATCGCCCGCTCGCACGGTGGTGCGTTGCCGGTCACCGCGGTCACGCCAGCGACAAACGACACCCCGCTCAATATCAAGGAAACCCGCTGCCACGCGCAGAAACTGCGCATCGGCCAGGCCGCGGCAAAGATGATTCAGGACGGCGAAACGATCATCCTCGATTCCGGTTCTACCACGGTGGAGATCGCCCGCCAGATCCGTCAGATGAAGTTCGAATCGCTGACCGTAATCACCAACGCGCTGAATATCGCACTGGAGCTGTCGGGGCTCCCGCAGATCCGCGTCATGATGCTGGGCGGCCTGCTGCGACAGACCTCGTATTCGCTGGTCGGCCCGGATGCCGAGCAGGCACTGGCGAAACTGTCCGCCGACAGGCTGTTTCTCGGCGTCGACGGACTCGATCCAGAGGTGGGCGTAACGACTCCGGATCCGCTCGAGGCGGCGTTGAACGCGTTGATGATCCGCGTCTCGCGCCAGACCATCGCCGTACTCGATGCCAGCAAGCTGGGGCAGCGCAGTCTGTCGGTGATTACGCCGGTGCAGAACCTGCACATGGTCATCACCGACAGCAACGCCGCCGTCGAGACAGTCGAAACATTGCGAGCCGCAGGTGTGCAGGTCGTGCTGGTGTGATGCTCATGCAGTCAGAACACGGCACGGCCTAACCCGTCGTTGTAGCCAAGGCCCATCGTCGCCTGCGCTCAAAACGCCAGTCGATAACTGACCATGGCCATGTCCCCTCGCTGGTACTGGTCGACATCCCTTTCGGCACTCAGTTGAAAACTGGACGTCGGTGAGAAGGTCCAGTCGAGCGAGGTGCCTAAGACTCCACCGTAGCGGGACAGACCGATGCCGCCTACCGGTGACCACTGCGCCAGCCCGGTGAAGCTGGCATCAGGAATTTCGCCGTGCATGGCGAATGCCTGCTGCCACAGCAACCGCGTCTGGAAGGTCAAACTGCTGCCCCCATCGAGCGTCCAGTGATGCGTGGCACGCAGGCCCAGGCCCGCCTGCCAGCGCTCGATATTCTGATCACCTGACATCAGACCGAAACCGTCTGCACCGTTCTCGTTGAAGCCGTCACCCTGAATCTGCGCGTATTGCAGATTCACATAGGGGGTCAGCTGCGTGCCGCCGAGCATGACGCGGTAGCCACTCTCGCCATAGGCGAGGCCGTAGCGACCATTGGTCTGGCTGCCGACACCGGCAAATTCGCTGCCGAGTTCGAGTTCGCGCTGCATGTTCTCGCGATAGCTGCCGATACCGAATCGGCCCATCGTGTACCAGTTGCCCTCGAGCACACCGCCATACAGCATGCCTTCCAGCGCATGGCTGTAGCCCTGGTCAGCACTTTCGACGAGCCGGCCCAGACCCTGACTCTGGCTGACGGCGTAACCGATCACGCCGTTCGTACCGAAGCGGCTGTCCTGCCCAACCATCATGCCGCTCAGGTCGTAGCCGACGTTGCTGTAACCGCTGCGTGACATGCTGCCCTGGGAGCCCAGGTTCTGGGTCCAACTGCTGCCCACCAGTTTCGGCGCGTCGAGCAATTGGTCGAAGCGGCTGGACAACGCCTTGGTACCCGCGTCAATCGCCTCGAACGTCATTGCCGCACTTGCCGCATGCAGCTGCCCTGACAAACTGCTCAGCGAATTTTGCGCGGCGGTCAGCGTAGCCGATTGCTGCAGGCTTGCTGCGCCGGCGAAAAAGCCGGTGGCCACCGGTGTCGAGGTTGCTGTCAGCGTGCCCTGCGTGAGTTGGGTATTGAGTTGGGTGAACGCGCTTTGCACACGTTGCGCCGCGCCCATCGAAGCGGTTGTGTAACTCGCACCCTGCAGCGCCGTGACAGTCACCGCCTGCACATTGAGCCAGGCGTCGTTGGCATCGTAGTTGAGCGTGGAAGTCAGCATCACGTTGGATGCCGTGTTGAATGAGGAAAACGTACCGGTGAGGCCGCCGGTAGCCGTCAGCACATCGGTATGCGAGTTGACGACATAACCCGAATTCGTGCCGGTCACCAACAGCGCTCCGGTCAGGCTGGCGGTTCCGCTGACCATCAGCGCCGAACCCAGCGACACCGCCAGCTGGCCGGTGGCCTGTTGGACATAATTGCCGCCCACGGTGACATTGCTGCCGCTGACACCGAGCACGCCGCCATTCGTCACGCTGCCGCCGATGGTCTGGGTGCCGCTCATCGTACCGGCCGCGCTGATGCTGACGCTGGACGCCAGCGACTTGGCGATCAGGGTGCCGCCCTGCACCTGGGTCAGGCCGGTATAGCTCGACGGTTGCGTCAGGTTGAGTGTGCCGGGACCCTGCAGGATCAGGCCGCCCGCACCGGAAATCGGATTGTTCCAGCTGGAGCTGCCGGTGAAGCCGACGGTGACGTCGCCCCAGTTGAACTGCTCCGGTCCGTTGACTGCCTTGCCGACATCCAGCTCGCCGTAGCCAAACGTCGTGTTCGGCTGCGAGCCGCCGAGCGGATCGGCGGTACCCAGCAGCGTCTGCCGCACCAGGTCGTTGCTGAAGTACGGGTAGGCCTGCCACACCAGCGCGGCCGCACCCGACACCTGCGGCGCGGACATCGAGGTGCCCTCGACGATGTAGTAGCTGGCACTGGTCGGGGTGTCGTTCGCACCGCTGACGATCACGTCGCCCGGAGCGGCCAGGCAGTAGTTCATCGCGATGCCGCACTTGTTCGAATAGCTGTCCAGCTGGGTCGGGCTGTTGCTATTGAGCGCGACCACGGTCAGCCAGCCCTTCTCCAGATCGGGCGCAAGGCTGGGCAGCGCGGCGATCGTGCTGGGGTTGGCCTGTGAATCGTTGCCCGCGGCGAACACCACCAGTCCGCCCCATTGGTTGATGAACGGACTGTAGGCGCTGTCGAAACTCTGGGTGGTCGCGGTGGCAGTCGACGCCCAGGTCAAGCCACCCCACGAATTGTTCATCACCTTGACGCCCGCGCTGATCAGCGCGGCGTTGACCGTGCCCAGCGGATCGGATGAGGTGACCGTGCTTGGCGCCGTCGAACCGTTGTCGTCAGGAGAGGTGTCATCGATGATGCGCGCCGAAACGATGTTGGCGCCCGGTGCGATACCGCCCGCAAATTGGTCGAATGGCGTACCGGCGGCAATTTCCGAGACCTGGGTGCCATGCCCGTTCACGTCGTCGACGCTGGTGTTGTTGGTGCTCGGGTCGACGTAGATCAACTCCTGCAGCACGCGCCCGGCCAGCGCCGGATGGTTCGCGTTGACGCCGGTATCGACGACGCCGATGATCACGCCCGCTCCGGTATAGCCCTGCGTATGCGCGGCATTGGTGTTCGTCAAGGTCAGCTGGGCATCGATCGGCGGCTGGGTAACCGTCGGTGTGGTCGGCGGCGTTGGCGCCACCGGGGGTGTCGGCGTGGCCGGCGTCGGCTTGACGTTGCCGCCGCCCCCGCCGCAGGCACTCAGGCCAAGCGCCAGGCAAATCACCAACGCTATGTCACGGTGTTTGAATACCTGTATCCCGGTGTGCATAAACTCGCCCCCACAGCGTGTCTGTATGGTTCCCCCCAGGCAGCGCCGGATGCACCGGAATCACTGGCCTGGCCCACTAAGCAACTGGCACGGCACAGTCT
>JBAPPP010000075.1:0-7309 GCA_049280175.1 Rhodanobacter sp. | reverse complement strand
CAACAGCAGGGCGACGTAGCCGGCAATGTCGAACAAGGCGAACATGCCTTTCATGTCAGCTCCATGATAAAAAGCTCTTTGCATTCGCCCCTTCTCCCCTTTGAGGGAGAAGGTTGGGATGAGGGGCGGGTGCTCGCACCGATGTTGATCGAAAAACACGCACTAATGCGGCTTTACCGCGAGCACCCGCCCCTCACCTCAATCCTCTCCCCGCAGGGGAGAGGAGGCTTTATCCCGCCCCTATGAGCAGAGTGGCAAGTTACAGCCAGCGCCCAAAGCGACGGATGTAAACCACCTTCACCAGCTGGGTCAGCGCGCAATACGCCAGCACCGTGACCGCCAGCCATCCGAAGTACACCCCCGGCATTTCCATCATGCCGATCTTGGTGCCGATCGCGGTATATGGCAGCAGCATGCCGATCACGATGATCGCCGTGGTCAGGCCTAGCACCGGTGCGGCAGCGCTGCTCTGCAGGAACGGGATCTTGCGCGTGCGGATCATGTGCACCACCAACGTCTGGGTCAGCAGGCTTTCGATAAACCAGCCGGACTGGAACAGCGATTGATGCGCCGCCGAATTCGCGCCGAACACGTACCACAGCAGCAGGAACGTGGTCATGTCGAACACCGAACTGGCCGGCCCCACCCACACCATGAAGCGGCCGATGTCGCCGGCGTCCCACTTGCGCGGCTTGCGCAGATAGTCTTCGTCCATGCGGTCGAACGGTATCGACAATTGCGAGATGTCATACAGCAGGTTCAACACCAGCACCTGCAGCGGCAACATCGGCAGGAACGGCAGGAACGCGCTCGCAATCAGCATGCTCAGCACATTGCCGAAGTTCGAGCTGGCGGTCATCTTGATGTACTTCATTATGTTGCCGAACGTGATGCGCCCTTCCAGCACACCCTCCTCCAGCACCATCAGGTTCTTCTCGAGCAGGATGATGTCGGCCGACTCCTTGGCGATGTCGGTCGCGGTATCCACCGAGATGCCAACGTCCGCCTCGCGCAATGCCGGCGCATCATTGATGCCGTCGCCGAGGAAGCCGACGGTGTGACCCTGGCGCTGCAACGACTTCACCACCCGCGCCTTCTGCGCCGGCGACATCTTTGCAAACACCGTGACGCGCGCCACCAGCGCATCCAGTGCCGCGTCATCGAGCGGCTCGATATCGCGGCCCTGCACCGAATGCGTGACGTCCAACCCGACCTCGCGGCAGATCTTGCGGGCCACCGCCTCGTTGTCGCCGGTAATCACCTTCACTTCGACGCCGTGCTGATGCAGCGCGAGGATTGCCGTGCGGGCAGAGTCCTTCGGTGGATCGAGGAATGCGAGACATCCAACCGCGATCAGGCCACTCTCGTCAGCCACGCTGTACGGACGCTCATGGCTCGGCTCACGCTGCATCGCAACGACCAGCACACGCAGACCGTCTTCGTTGAGGCGATGCGTCATCGCCTTGATTTCCTGACGTCGCTCATCGGTCATCGGCACGGTGACGTCGCCCACCTTGGCAAACGCACAGATCGACAGCATTTCCTCGACCGCGCCCTTGCAGATCAGCAGATGCTCGCCATCGTCCTTGGCCACCACCACCGACATACGCCGGCGCTGGAAATCGAACGGAATCTCATCGACCACCCGGTAGCGCGCCACTGTCCCTTCAAGATCGCGATGGGCCAGCACGGCCTTGTCCATCAAGTTTTTCAGACCGGTCTGGAAATGGCTGTTGAGATAGCCGTATTCGAGCGCCTCGTCGGACTCTTCACCATCCAGATCCAGGTGACGCTCCAGCACAATCTTGTCCAGCGTCAGCGTGCCGGTCTTGTCGGTGCACAGCACATCCATCGCGCCAAAATTCTGGATCGCATTGAGCCGCTTCACCACGACCTTGCGCTTGGACATGGCGAGCGCGCCCTTGGCCAGGTTCGCGGTGACGATCAGCGGCAGCATTTCCGGCGTGAGACCCACGGCGACCGACAGCGCGAACAGCAGTGCCTCGAAGAAACCGTGCTTGAACCACTGGATACCCAGCACGATCGGGACCATCACCAGCATGAAGCGGATCAACAACCAGCTGACGCTCTTGACGCCACGATCGAAGCTGGTCTGCACGCGCTGACCAGTGATCGTGCGCGCAATCGAGCCCAGGTAGGTGCGCGCACCGGTCGACACGACCACCGCGCTGGCGGTGCCGCTGACCACGTTGGTGCCCATGTAGCAGACGGTGGTGAGGTCGAGCAGGGTGTCGTGCGAAGTTTGCTGTCTATGTTGCTCGACCTGCGCGACGGTCGGCGCGAGTTTCTCTACCGGCAACGATTCGCCGGTGAGGATGGCCTGACTGATGAACAGATCTTTCGCCGTGAGCAGGCGTATGTCTGCCGGCACCATGTCGCCGGCCGCCAGATGCACGATGTCGCCGACCACAAGCTCGCTGACCGGTACCTCGATGCGTTCGCTGTGGCCATCCGATGCGCGACGGGTGACCGTGGCGGTATTGCGCACCATCGCCTTCAGGTCTTCGGCGGCGCGCGAGGAGCGATACTCCTGACTGAAACTGAGCAGCACACTGATGCTCACCATCACAGCGATGATGATCGGCCCGGACAGATCGTCCGGCGTGATGAATACCTGCACCACCGCCAGAATCAGCAGCACGATGATGAACGGGTTCTTGAACGTGCGCAGCAGCTGCCGCGACCAGTGCGGCGGCTTCTCGTGCGAGACCTCGTTGGAGCCGTCGCGATTCAGCCGGTCTTCTATCTGCTCTTCATCGAGGCCGGTCAGGCTCGTGTCCAGCGACGCCAGCAGCGCATCGTTCGCCTGGAACGCCTCCTGCGCGACGGCGGCGTGCGCCAACACTGCCGCGCCCTTGCCGGCCGCTTTAACTGCTACGGCTTGATTCGATTGCTTGGTCATGACCCGCTTCCGTGATTCGCTGATGCCTGCCTACGGTGCGAGTCAGCGGATTCAATCCGCCGGCTGCGCTACTGTCAGCGCGTTTGGCCGCGCAAACGGCCAGAACGGCGCCGCCGCTGGCGGAGGCCATCCCTTGCATGACGTCATTGCAACCATCAGCGACTGGATACCAGTGCGAGATGTACGGAAGATGGCAGCGCCTCGCCCTGGGCGTGCGTTGTCGGGCGACTGTCGGCCACGGCGGACCGGCGATGCAGCTCAATCACGTTGCTGCCGGACGGCTGTTCGAGCGGTGCGGGCACGGTGACGGTGTAGGGGCGACGCACAGCATGACGACGACCGGCAAAGAGCCGGCGCAGTGCGCGCAACAGAAGGGTATCGCGAAGGAGCTTCATGGGCCCATCTCCTCGTAACGACGCCGTAGGCGTCGTCAGGGGTGGGCCGGCGTTTTCCTAGTCGAGGAAAGCACCAGCCGACCGCAGGCGGTCGCCGCAGGCGTTCAGCTTGTTGTTATGCGGCGTCGGCACCCGAAGCGAGCGGATGTCGACGTTGCGACTAGGGTAAACGTCCATATGCCTTTGTTTGTCAGGACTGGGAGCTGGTGGCAAGACGCGCCATTCAGCCTGCGTATTTTGCGGGGCAATGGAGCCCGAGTCAACGCAAAAGCAGGCATCCATCGCGGAATTCGTTCACATTCGTCCACATCAGACCGGATGGCGCGATCCATCGGCCGGATCCACCAGCGTCACGGGTGAAATATGGCGTATTACTATCGATTCGACGGGCAAATACTGCATAGGAACCGTTCGCCCTGAGCGTAGCGCAGCGAAGTCGAAGGGCATGCGTTTCACCTCTCGCCACGATCTGGAACCTGATGATGGATCCCGCCCAACTCTATGCCCAGGCCACGGTCGCGTTCAGCCAGCGTGAGTGGCGCAAGGCCCTTGAGCTGGCGACGCAGCTATTGCCACTGGCACCCAACGGTGCCGAGCTGCACCACCTCGCCGGGGTGTCGGCGCTCGAACTCCAGCAGATGCCACAGGCGCTCCAGTATCTGCAGCGCGCCATGCTGCTCTATCCGCTGCGGGCCGACTACGCGACCCAATTTGCCAAAGCGCTCTCCATGGTCAATCTGTCCGCCGATGCTGTCGCCGTTGCGGAACGAGCCCTGACGCTGCTGCCGCTGGATGCCCAGACGCTGGACACCCTAGGCGTGATCTACACGCGCGCCAATGCGCATGAACGCGCGACGTCGCTGTACGACCGCGCCGTGACGCTGGCGCCGAGCCAGCCGAACTACCGCTACAACTTCGCCAAATCACTGGTGTTCCTGGGCAACCTGGATGCAGCAGAACGCGAGCTCGAGGCCTGCCTGGGGCAAGCGCCGTGGCACTGGAGCGCGCATCTGACGCTGTCGCAACTGCGTAAGCAGGACGTCGCCAGCAATCACCTGGAACGCCTACATGCGCTGTTGCCGAAGACGACGGGCAATCACGACGCCCAAATGAATCTGCATCTGGCGCTGGCCAAGGAATACGAGGATCTGGCCGACTACCCCAAGGCATTCGAACATCTCGTGGCGGGCAAGGCAGCGGCCATGGTCGACCGCGATGACGCGTCGCAACGTGACGAAGCGCTGTTCGAGGTGATTACCCGCGCATCGCCCAAGGCACAGCCAGCTTCCGTGGGCTTTCCCACCGAAGAGCCGATCTTTGTGATCGGCATGCCGCGTTCGGGCACCACCCTGGTGGAGCGCATCATCTCCAGCCACCCCGACGTGCACTCCGCTGGCGAGCTGCAGAACTTCGCCCTCGCGCTCAAGCGTGCCTCAGGCAGCCGCACACCGCATCTGATCGACATCGACACCATCACCCGCGCGCAAGACGTTGACTGGCGACAGCTGGGAGAAAGCTATCTGACCAGCACCCGACCCGATACCGGACGCAAGCCCTGCTTCATCGACAAGCTGCCCCACAACTTTCTCCATGTCGGCGCGATCGCGAACGCGCTGCCCAACGCAAAGATCATCTGCCTGCGACGCGATCCGATGGACACCTGCCTCAGCAATTTCCGTCAGCTGTTCGCGCTGGCATCGCCCTACCACGCGTATTCATTCGACCTGCTCAACACAGGGAGGTACTACGTTTTATTCGACCGTCTGATGGCGCACTGGAAGCAGGAATTCCCCGGCCGCATCCTGGAAGTGAACTACGAAACGCTGCTGGACGCGCAGGAAGCCAGCTCGCGGCAACTGCTGGCATTCTGCGGCCTATCCTGGAACGATGCCTGCCTGGATTTCGAGAACAACCAGGCACCCGCCACCACGGCCAGCGCGGCACAGGTGCGCGAGCCGATCTACCGCAACGCGGTCGAGCGATGGAAGCACTACGAGGCGCAGCTGGCCGATCTGCGCGAGCTGCTGGGCAAAGCGGGCATCGCGCTCGATCAGTGAGCCGTCCCCACTCAGATCGTGCGCTGGAACACCAGCCCTTGCTGCATGATCGGTGCGACCAGCCAGTGGTCGGCCAGCAAGAGTGCGAACAGCGCCATCAGGTACACGATGGAATACTTGAACACGCGCATCGCAAAGAATTCGTCCGGTGGATTCAACAGGCGTACGGCGTAATACAGGAAGCCCAGGTCGAGCACGATCGCACCGCCCAGATAAATCAGGCCGCTCATGCCGGTCAGCCCCGGCAGCAGGGTTACCAGCACCAGCAGCACGGTGTAGAACAACACGTGCCAGCGCGTGTACACCACGCCATGTGTGACCGGGAGCATCGGCACCTTTGCACGTGCATAGTCCTCGCGGCGGAAGATCGCCAGCGCCCAGAAATGCGGTGGCGTCCACACGAAGATGATCAGGCACAGTTGCAGCGCAAACGGATGCAATGCATCGGTCACCGCAGTCCAGCCAAGCACCGGCGGGATTGCGCCGGCCAAGCCGCCGATCACGATGTTCTGCGGCGTCGCGCGCTTGAGGTAAGCGGTGTAGACCAGCGCGTAACCAATCAGGCCGCCGAACGTGAGCAGCGCGGTGAGCGGATTAACCAGCAGCGCCAGCACCAGCATCGAGACGATGCCGAGCGACACCGCAAACACCAGCACCTGATGCGGCGTGAGCTTGCCGGTAGCCAGTGGGCGACGCGCCGTGCGCGCCATCAGCTTGTCGATGCGTTCGTCGATCAGATGATTGAATGCGGCGGCCGAACCCGAAGCCATCCAGATGCCCAGTGTGCCGAACACCAATGCGCGCCATGGCGGTATGCCAGGCACGGCGAGGAACATGCCGATCACCGCGCAGAACACCAGCAGCGCAACAACACGCGGCTTGGTCAATTGCAGGTATTCGCCCGCCAGATTCTTGAACTGATTCATCTCAATATCTTCCGGGCGTCTGGAACATCAACGCATCATGCCGCTTCTGCGTGCGAGCCAACGCCACCAGCAGGGTGAACAGCAACAGCTCGGCGACGCCATTGTGGGCGGTGGCCACCGCCAGCGGCAGCCCGAAATACACGTTGCTGATGCCCAGCAACACCTGACCTACCAGCGCCAGTGCGATCGCGATGCCGCAGCCGCGCAGACCACGCCTGACCAGCTTGTGCGACAGCCACAGCAGATAGCAGAACACCACCAGTGCGCCGGTCCGATGCGCGACCTGGATCGCGCTGCGCGCGGCCATGTCCAGCACGCCGCCTTCGTAATTGACGCCGATGCCACGCGACAGCACGAAGCCCTGATGAAAATCGGTCGGCGGCATCCACTGTCCCAGGCATTGCGGAAAAGAACCCGGGCCGTAACCGCAGGCCAGCGCGGCGTAGTTCGCGGAAGTCCAGCCGCCCAGCGCGATCTGGCAAAACAGCAGCACGATGCCGAGCGCTACCAGCTTGCGCAGATCGGCCATGCGGTCGTCCGCCATACCCACCCCGGCAAACCGCAACGCGGCGTACGCCAGCAACGCAAACGTGGTCATGCCACCCAGTAGATGGCCCATCACCACGACCGGCTTCAACAGCAACGTCACCGTCCACATGCCGAGCATGGCCTGGAAGATGATCACTGCCAGCGCCAGCACACAGATCTTCCATGCGGCCGGTCGCTTCAGCCCGATCGCCGCGAGCAGCGGCAGCGCTATCGCACACCCGCCCAGCAACGATGACCACTGATGTTCGCCGTGGATGTAGAGGCTTACCCCGACCGCCGCAAACACCGCGCCGCCAAGTACCGCCAGCTGCGCACCGCGCTTGCGCCAGCTGGCGAGCAGCGCCAGCACCAGCACCAGCACACCCAGCGTGCCGGCAAGGAAGCGATGCACCTGTTCGCGCCAGGCCTTCTGTGCCTCGTACGGGCGCTCCGGGAATGCCGCATCGGCCTGCGCCACCG
>JBAPPP010000074.1:0-5347 GCA_049280175.1 Rhodanobacter sp. | reverse complement strand
GGCATCCTGCGCGCGGGCCCAGTCGAGGTTGGCTTCAAATTTTTCGGACATCGAACGATCTCTTCGGAGCGGCTCCTCCCCCTGCTTGCAGGGGGAGGTTGGGAGGGGGGTAAGCTGTTGATCTAGGGCGAAGAGCGACCCCACCCCAACCTCCCCCTGCAAGCAGGGGAGGGAGCAATGCCGCGGCTCTTTCCAGCAATGAGGGAGCCAGCGTCATTCCCAGTCCTTCAAAAGGGGAGAGGAGTCTATGTATGTCTTACTTCAAGCGCGCGGCGATGCCGTCGCAGCCTTTGTCGAAAGCGGCTTTCCATGCAGCCCCGGCTTCGCTCTGCTCGGGACGCACGCAGCGCAGCTGGATCGCATGGCCATCCTTCAGCCAGTAGCGCTCGCTGTAACTGAACTGGGTGCCGTTTTCCTGCGCCGTGTAAATGTAGCTGTTCGGGCTTGGCGCGACCGCCGCGGCCTTGTAGCCGGGCAGCGCCATGGCCTTGGCGTTGGCATCGCCCATGTATTGCTGAAAGCCACCCGCGTCGGACACCTGCTTTACGGTCACGGTGACGCGGGCGAGGCTGCTTTTGCCGGTAGGCGACGGGTCGGGTACCTGGAATACGCGGACTTCCGGGTCCTCGGTCTGCATGATGTCGAGCCAGTTGTCCGGCGTGCTGAAGCTGATGCTGCCGGAAGCCATGCTGACATCGGCGGCGTGGACGTTGCCGCCCAGCAGTAGGGCGATGACCAGGGTGGCGACGATCGAGCTGGCGGTGCGCACGAAACTCATGCTGACTCCTGAGAAATGATGTCGGGGGTGAAACGATGCTTGGGCAAGCCCAGCCACTCCAGCGCCGTGCCATGAAACAACCGGGCGCGATCCACATCGCCCAATTGCAGTGCCTCAATGCCGCTACCGGGCTCTTGTTCGCCCAGTGGGAAAGGATAGTCGGTGCCGAGCATGACCTGCTCGACGCCCGTCACATCCAGCAGATAGCGCAGCGCCTGCGGGTCATGCACGCAGGAGTCGAAATAGAAGCGCTTGAGGTATTCGCGGGGATTGCGCGGGTTGTCGGTGGCAACCAGGTCCGGGCGCATCCGGAAGCCGTGCTCGATGCGGCCGATCGTCCACGGGAAGCTGCCGCCGCCGTGCGCCAGCATCACGCGCAGTTTAGGCAGCCGCTCCAGTACACCGCCGAACGCGAGGCAGCAGGCCGCGCGCGATTGCTCGGCCGGCATGCCGACCAGCCACGGCATCCAGTACTTCGGCATCGTCGGTGTACCCATCATGTCCCACGGGTGCACCAGCACCGCGGCGCCCAGATCGGCGGCCGCTTCGAAGAACGGGAACAGCTCCGGCGCATCCAGGTTCCAGTCGTTGCAGTGCGAACCGATCTGCACGCCTTGCAGGCCGAGCTCGTCGATGCAGCGTTCCAGCTCGCGGATCGCCAGCTCCGGCGCCTGCAGCGGCACCGTGCCGATGCCGGCGTAGTGGCGCGGATAATCGCGGCACAGGCTAGCCATGTGGTCGTTCAGGTGACGGTGCAGCTCCAGCGCCTGATAGCCCTGCGCCCAGTACGAGAACAGCACCGGCACGGTGGAAATCACCTGCACGCCCACGCCAAAACGGGCGTAATCATCGATGCGCGTTTGCGGGTCGAACGCCGAATCCCACACCTCGCGAAAGAACCGGCTGTCCTTGTAGATGCGGTGGCGCCCTTCGGTGTGCGTCATCACCGGAAAGCGGTCGTCGCCGTACTTGGTCGCCAGGTTGGGCCAGTCGCGGGGCAGGATATGGGCGTGGGAATCGATCTTCAGCATCCGTGGAGTGTAAAACCTCCGCGCGCTCACGTCGCGCCGGAACAGGCAAATGGTGTGGCAGCGGGTTGAGCGATGCTTCGGCGGCGTCCGCCCTGCGGACTTTTTGACGCAACGCCTCGCTCGGTTCACAACGCCACCACCCAGTTCACGCGTGCCAAGACCCTGCGGATGGCGGCGAACCGGTCGCAATGCCGCAGCTCAGACGATCCGCGCGCCGGCGGGATTGCGTTGGGGGTCGCGCCAGAATGCGTCGTTGGCGAAGCGCTGGAACAGGTCCGGTGGCAAGACGGTGTTGCGGGGGATCGCTTTCACTTCGGTGCGCACGGTATGCAAGCCGGGCGTGCCGGCCTTCTGATCGAACTCGGTGGCGTCGTAGCTGACGTTGGCGAAGTCGTGCGCGTAGGGCGTCTCGCCGAGGAAGTCATAGATCGCGGCCAGTGCCCTGGCCGGATCCTCCGTGAGGGTCTCGTACTGGACCAGCAGCAGGCGGTCGGCATTTTCGCCGTAGAACGCTTCCTTCAACGCGTCGTACGCGTAGCCGAGCATGCCGTCGGCGCCGGCGATGCCGTTGGCACGCGTGTAGACGGTGCCACCTGGGGTGTAGTTGAAGATCGCGGAGGGACTGAATGCATTCTTGCGGATCAGCCGCTCGATGCTGTCGACGATCCACGGCACATGGCGCACGCAGGCGATCACTTTGCCCTCAGGGAAAAGTTGACTGAGCGCCGGCAGGCGCGCGCACCAGCCGCGGTTGGTGTCGAACACCACCTCCTCGGCGCAGGTGGCGTAGTAGTTCTCGAACAGCCCGCGCAAAAGCTGCTGGCGCTGGTCGTCGTCGATGAAGACAGCAAACTCGTTGCTGCCGCCCATCGCACCCATCAGGGCGTTGAACAACCCGGCCACGGGGCCGCTCATGCCGGCATGGAAGCGCGGATTCTGTCGCAGCAGGGCGGCAAGCAGGGTGGATCCGGACCGGGGCAGACCCGAAATGAAATGAATGCGGTTGTGCATAGGGTTCCCCTGAATGGCGATGGCGTCACTTACCGGGCGGTAAAGGTGGCTCTCACGGGGTAGTGCGTAAAGCCGGACGAAAACGGGTCGCGCTTTTCGCGCGATCGTTCGATCAGTGGCAGGCAGCTGTCGACCACGGCACGCAACGATAGCAAGCCGGCCGGACTGGCGCCGCCGATTTTTGCACGACGGCTGGGCTTTCCGCCATGTGCACGTCAAATCACTAGGCGGCTTCGGGCGGCTGGCCGAATGGCCGAATGGCTGCCGATCTCAGCGCTGCTGCCTACCGCATCGCGCTAGCCGAAGGATCCGTTCGTTGATCCCCCAATCAGCCATGCGTCGCGGGAGTGCCGGCGACGAGCAGCTGGCTACGCCCGACCACGTAGGCCAGCGTGTCCACGTTGTCGACCAGGCGGTCGCTGATCCGCGTCAACAACTCGGCGGCGGCGGGATTTTCAGCACCCTGCATCAGGGTCACCAGCGTACGTTGACGTGTGCGCAGATCGGGCAATGCATCGACGGCTTTTTGCTCGCGCAGCGCGACGGCAATCATCTGCAAGGCACTCGCTGCGCTATCGACGAAGGCGTTGATTTCGGGCTGCGCCGGCAGCGTGGTGAGATCATCGATCAAAGCCTCCAGCGTCATCGCGGTACGCGCCAGCCGATTGCTGTTCGCGAACAGGGCGCGCGCCAGCGCCAGCAGCTCCGGTGGTGTCGCCGGTTCGGTGCGCATGCGGTCGATCGAGGCTTGCGCATTGGTACGTGCGGTACGCGATGCACTGCGCATTTCGCGGTGGAGATTTTGCTGGTCGGGTCGCGCCAGTGCACGCAGATAGTTTGCGTAAGCTTCCAACATCACGGCCAGCGCGGCGCGTGCACGGCCGCGCTCCCAGGTAGGCCATGCAACATAGGCGAGCAAGGCCATGCCGCAGCCGAGCGCGGTGTTGATCACCCGATCCATCACCGCCGCACTGGAACTGACGCCGCCCAGGGAAAGCAGGATCACCACCGTGCCGGTCAGCGCTGCCACAGCGATGCCGTAATGTGCGGTAGCCAGATAGCGGAATGCCATGCACAGCACGGCCATCAGCGCTAGATGCGTCCAGGGCTCGCTGGGCGTGATGTGCAGCAGCACCGTGGTCAGCACCAGTCCGAGTACAGTGCCTACCACTCGCAGCAGACCGAAATTGAAGGTCGCCGCGAAGTCCGGTCGCAGCACGATCGCTGCCGTCATCGGCAGCCAGTAGCCGTGCGGCAAATTCAACTGGCGTGAGATCCACAGCGCCGCGCTGAGACACACTGCCGTGCGCACCGCGTGCCGGAATGCCACCGAACGTGGTGTGAGGCTTGCGCGCAACGTCGCCCAGGCGGAGCTGCTGCGTAGCGCGTTGGGCAGGCGGGTTTCTTCCGCGCTGGCGCGTAGTTCGCCGCGGCTGCCAGCCCAGTCCGCATTGCGCACCGCGGCTGCCAGCTGGCCGGACAAAGCGTGGATATGCGCGTTCAGTCCATCGGTGTTGCTGCTGCCGTCAAGCAATGCGTGCTCACTGGCTTGCAGGGTTCCCAACGCGCGCGCGGCCTGCTCGGGCGACTCGCCCTGTTGCAGCGCGTCGGCAATCGCGGCCAACACACGCGCGGCGTCATCGCGGAACATCGCGTGGATGGATGGGTTGGCGTGGAGTTCGGTCATCGCGGTGAGTTCCAGCCGGATGCGTTCGGCCAGTTCCAGCAGCACGCCAAACGCTTCCATCGCGCGGCCATGGGCGCGATGGCGTCCAAGCAGCGTTTGCTGCAAGGAGGTCATCGCATCGGTGAGTGCCGGTACGTCGGTATCCTCGCGGGTTTGCTGCCTGGCCAGTACCGCCAGGCCGGTATATACCGTGGCCAGCGCATGGCGTTCCGGCAAGTAACGTTGCCACGGCCACGCCGCCAACGAAAAGAGCGTAAGCAGCAGGCCACCGGAGAAGATCAGCGCCGCACCGCTGAGCGCTCCCGTCAGCGACGTCGGCGTCGACGCGGTGATCACCAGCAGGATCATGCTGGTCATGCCGACCCGCGCGGTATCCGTGCCGAACACCACCAGCAGCCCGCCGAAGAAACCGAATGCGGCAGTGGCTGCCAGGATCAGCAGCAGTTGGCCGCCGATCAGGAAGCCACAAAGCGAGGCCAGCCCCGCTGCCAGCGAAGCCAGCAACAGGTGCTGCATGCGTTGGCGGTAGGGCCCCGGCTGATCGGAAAACATCGTATCCAGCGCACCGGCGCCGATGGCCAGTCCGATTTCGGTATGTCCCGTTGCCAATCCGACGGCCAGCGGCAGCACCACTGCCGCGGTATTTCGCAACACCACACGCAGCGGCACATCCGGCCGCTTGATATCGGTCAGGCTTTCGACAACGTGGGCGCGTAGCGAATAACCGCTGGATGGCATCAAAGTTTCACGTGTATCGCGGGGTTCGCTGATTCTGCACTATGCGGACGGGATCTGTGTTCTTGATTGTGGAAGCGACTTCAGCCGCGATGCTTTGTTGTC
>JBAPPP010000073.1:0-2524 GCA_049280175.1 Rhodanobacter sp. | reverse complement strand
AGGCCGAGCTGTGTGGCGCCCGCGCGAAAACGGTCGATGAGCGCGGTGAGCTTGTCACGGCGCCATGAGTCTGTCTGCGCCAGCTGCACCGCTGTGAGCGCCGCCGCGGCGAGTGCCGGCGGCATCGCGGTGGTGTAGATGTACGGCCGCGCGAATTGCATCAGGCCTTCGATCAGTGCGGCCGGTCCGGCGACAAACGCTCCGGCGCAGCCCAGCGCCTTGCCCAGGGTAGCCATCAGCACGGGTACTTCGCGCTGACCCAGACCTGCAGCGCGGACGCTGCCGGCGCCATTTTCACCAAGCACGCCGAGGCCATGTGCATCGTCGACCATCAAGGTGGCATGTTCGCGGCGGCATAGCGCGGCCAGCTCGCGTAGCGGTGCGACATCGCCATCCATGCTGAATACGCCATCCGTGGCCAGCAACGCGGCGGCTTCACCGCGCGCAGCGAGTTGACGCGCCGCGGCGTCTACATCGGCATGCGGATAGCGCTTCAGCTCGGCGCCGGAAAGCTGTGTGCCATCCAGCAGGCAGGCGTGGTTGAGCTTGTCCTGCACGCACAGGTCACCACGCGTCAGCAATGCTTGCAATACGCCGAGATTGGCCATGTAGCCCGTGGAGAACAGTAGCGCGCGTTCGCGGCCAGTCCACGCGGCAAGCGCTTCCTCGAGCATCGCGTGTTCCGCGCGATGACCGCAGATCAGATGCGCCGACGTGCTGCCAACACCTTCGTCATCGGCTACGCGTTTGAATGCAGCAATGAGTTGCGGATGCTGCGCAAGACCGAGATAGTCATTGCTGCAGAACGACAGCAGACGTCGCCCGCCGGTTTCCAGCCACGGGCCGTCGGCGTGCTCGATCGTGCGCAAGCGGCGCAGCAGCTGCGCGCCTTCGCGTTCGGCCGTCTGGACGGCCAGTCGATCGAGCAGGTCAGGCCGCGGCGCTGCAGCCACAGCCTTGTCCGCAGCTGGCCTGGTCGGTTCCGACCGTGTCGGTTTCGAGGATGTCCGCATGCACGGTGCCGACTTCCTCGACAACCTGCAGCGGATGCAGATCGAGCCGCACAAACAGCGCGCGGTCGTGTTCCACGTCCGGGTTGCCGGTGGTCAGAAGTTTTTCACCGTAGAAAATCGAATTCGCGCCGGCAAAGAAACACAGTGCCTGCACCGCGTCGTCCATCTGTTGGCGGCCGGCCGACAGGCGCACCATGGAAGCAGGCATCAGCAACCGCGCGACCGCGATCGTGCGCACGAATTCGAACGGATCCAGTGCTGCCGTGCCAGCCAGCGGCGTGCCCTCAACCTGCACCAGTTGGTTGATCGGCACCGACTGCGGATGCTCTGGAAGGTTCGCCAGGGTCTGCAGCAGGCCGGCGCGCTGGTCGCGCGATTCGCCCATGCCGACGATGCCGCCACAGCAGGTTTTCATGCCGGCGGTACGCACGTGGTCGAGTGTGTCCAGGCGGTCCTGGTACTGGCGGGTGTGGATGACTTCGCCGTAGAACTCCGGCGCGGTGTCGAGGTTGTGGTTGTAGTAGTCGAGCCCGGCCGCCTTCAAGGTGTCGGCTTGCGATCCGCTCAACATGCCCAGTGTGGCGCAGGTTTCCAGGCCGAGGCCTTTGACGGCGCGGACGATCTCGGCCACCTTCAGCACGTCGCGGTCCTTCGGGCCGCGCCATGCGGCGCCCATGCAGAAACGGCTGGCACCGGCGTCCTTCGCGGCCTGCGCACGTTCCAGTACGGCCTCCACGCTCATCAATTTCTGCGCCTGCACGCCGGTGTCATAGCGCGCCGCCTGAGGGCAGTAGGCGCAGTCTTCAGGGCAGCCACCGGTCTTGATCGAGAGCAGGGTGGAGACCTGCACCGCGTTCGGATCGTGGTGTTCGCGATGCGTCGAGTGCGCGCGATGCAGCAGCTCGTTGAACGGCAGCGCGAACAGCGCGCCGACTTCGTCGCGGGTCCAGTCGTGGCGGATGGTGGCGTCGACCATGTAACAGCTACTCCCAAGCGTTAGGCCGGAAAGTGTGGAAGCGGCCCGGAATCGTGTCAACTCAATATTCATATATTCGGTTGACGAGGGGTCGCCGACCGAGGTGGGCTACCATCCGGTCAAGAGCCAGGGATGGAGTGACCCGCATGGATGCTTTGGTTGAACGGCTGTATCGATGGCAGCGATTTCTGCTGCCGCTACGCTGCCTGTTGTGTGGAGCTGCCGGTGCACAGGGCATCGATCTGTGCGTCGATTGTGCGGCCGAGCTGCCGCGCAACCACAGCAGTTGCACGCGTTGCGCGCTGCCGTTGGCAGCACCGGCGGCATTGTGCGGCGAGTGTCAGCGGCATGCGCCGCCATGGGACGCGGCGTGGGCGCCGTTCCGCTATGGCTGGCCGCTGGATCGGCTGGAATCGCGCTACAAGTTCGGCGCCGATCTGGCTGCCGGGCGCGTACTGTCGACGCTGTGGCAACGTGAGCCTTGCCCGTTGGCACTGCCGCAATGCCTGCTGACCGTGCCGCTGCATCGCCGCCG